>CAYTMB010000377.1:0-3012 GCA_964438465.1 uncultured Rhodovulum sp.
GCACCTCCTGCACGCCGGCGGGCGACAGGATCGGCATCATCGCGTCGACCAGCGCGAATTCGGAATGGTGGAGCACGGTGGAGGATTCGCCGGTGTGGTCGTCGCCCATGCAGACCAGCACGCCGCCCTTCGCCGCACTGCCGGCCATGTTGGCGTGGCGGAACACGTCGCCGCAGCGGTCGACGCCGGGGCCCTTGCCGTACCAGAGGCCGAACACGCCCTCGACCCGGCCCTCGCCGCGCAGCGTGGCCTGCTGGCTGCCCCAGAGCGCGGTGGCGGCGAGGTCTTCGTTGAGGCCGGGCTCGAACTTGACGTCGGCGGCGTCGAGCAGCTTTTTCGCGCCGATCATCGCGAGGTCGACGCCGCCGAGCGGCGAGCCGCGGTAGCCGGTGACGTAGCCGGCGGTGCTGAGCCCGGCGGCCTCGTCGCGGGCCTTCTGCATCAGCGTCATGCGCACGAGGCCCTGGATGCCGCCGAGCAGGACCCGCCGTTTCGCGAGGTCGTAGCGGTCCGCGAGCGTGACGTCGTGGAGCGTCATGGGCGCCTCCCGAGTGCCTGACCTTTCCGTCAGTATGGGTCAGAAGCTTCGGCCGGCGAAGAAAATTCGCCGTGACTGGGCCGCCGCGGGCGACAAAGCACGAAACTGTCGCAGGGCGCCGGCGCGGCGACGCGATCGCAATTCCTCGCGGCGTTCCGGGAAATCTGTGTTAAGGCCCGCCTCGCTGGACGGCCCGCGCCGGGCCGCGGACGGGGCTGGCCGAACGTGATGGACTGGGACAAGCTGCGAATCTTCCACGCGGTCGCCGCGGCGGGCAGTCTGACGCACGCCGGCGAGGCGTTGCATCTGAGCCAGTCCGCGGTCAGCCGGCAGATCCGCGCGCTGGAGGAAAGCCTCGACACCACGCTGTTCCGCCGGCACGCGCGCGGGCTGATCCTGACCGAACAGGGCGAGCTGCTGTTCGAGGCGACGCGGTCGATGTCCAAGCGGCTGGAGGCGACGGCCGCGCGGATCCGCGACAGCGAGGACGAGGTGTTCGGCGAGCTGCGCGTGACCACGACGATGGGGCTCGGCACGCTGTGGCTGGCGCCCCGGCTGCAGCGGCTGTTCGACCGCTATCCGAACCTGAAGCTGGAGCTGCTGCTCGAGGAGCGCATCCTCGATCTGCCGATGCGCGAGGCGGACGTGGCGATCCGCATGAAGGAGCCGAGCCAGGCCGATCTGATCCGCCGGCGGATCATGGACGTGCGCATCCGGCTCTATGCGAGCCGCGCCTATCTCGCGCGCGCGGGAACGCCCGAGACCATCGAGGAGATGGCCGGGCACCGGTTGATCGTGCAGAGCCCGAACTCGCCGCAGGTGCGCGCCGGCGCGGAGTTCGTGCAGCCGTTCCTGAGCCAGTCGGAAGCGACGCTGACGGTCAACACCTACTTCGGCATTCTCCAGGGCGTGATCCACGGGCTCGGAATTGGATCGCTGCCCGATTACATCATCGCCGACTTTCCCGACCTCGTGCAGGTGCTGCCCGATCGCGAGAGCGAGGTCATTCCGGTGTACCTCGCCTATGTCCAGGAACTGCGGCAATCGAAACGCGTGTGCGCCTTTCGCGATTTCGTGCTGGAGGAGATCTCTACGCACAAAAAGGCGCTTGCGACCGGCGAATGAGCGCCGGCCCAGCCATGCGTTGCAGATATGCCAGCCATGCACAACAATTGGGCGCCGCCCCTTGTCGGGGGCGGGGCGCCCCGTTATATTGTTTCACGAAGCGGACGGCCCCTCGGGGTCGTCGTCTTCAACCTCCCTGTTGGACTTGGGCCGAGCGTGATGCTCGGCCTTTTTTTTGCGCGCGGCGCGGGCGGCCCGCCGCGGCTGCGCCGAACCCGCGCCGCGCCGCCGGCCGCCGCCTCGGCGCAGGATAGGACACGGCGGGATAATTCAACCCTAGCGTGTCTCATGGAAACGCAGGCGGCGCGTCCGCGGCTGCGCCCGACGGCGCCGGACGACCGGCGCGCAACGCGAGTCGCGGCGAGCGGGATCGCCTGATTCTTCGCTCGACACGAGCCCACGCCTGCGCCGATGCCGCATCGCGACACGGGTGCGCTTGTCGCGAGGACGGCAGCCGCGGCATGCGGCGCCCGCGAACCGCCCTTTCGTTCGGCGCAGCGAGACCTTAGAAGCGGGCCGATCAGGAAAAGCCGGAGGCCGCCGATGTCCCTCGCCCTCGACGCCCGCGAGCCGGAGATGACGGCGGAGCTTGTCGCCGCCCACGGGCTGAAGCCGGACGAATACGCGCGCATCCTCGGGCTGATCGGCCGCGCGCCGAGCCTGACCGAACTCGGGATCTTCTCGGCGATGTGGAACGAGCACTGTTCCTACAAGTCGTCGAAGAAGTGGCTGCGCACCCTGCCGACCACCGGCCCGCAGGTGATCTGCGGCCCGGGCGAGAACGCCGGCGTGGTCGATATCGGCGACGGGCAGGCGCTGGTGTTCAAGATGGAGAGCCACAACCACCCCTCCTACATCGAGCCCTACCAAGGCGCGGCGACCGGGGTCGGCGGCATCCTGCGCGACGTGTTCACCATGGGCGCGCGTCCCATTGCGGCGATGAACGCGCTGAGCTTCGGCCGCACCGATCATCCCAAGACCCGCCGGCTGGTGCGGGGCGTGGTCGAAGGCGTCGGCGGGTACGGCAACGCTTTCGGCGTGCCGACGGTCGGCGGCGAGCTGCGGTTTCATGCCGCCTATGACGGCAACTGCCTAGTGAACGCCTTTGCGGCCGGGCTCGCCGATGCGGACGCGATCTTCTATTCGGCGGCCAGCGGCGTCGGGATGCCGGTGGTCTATCTCGGGGCCAAGACCGGGCGGGACGGGGTCGGCGGCGCGACGATGGCGAGCGCCGAGTTCGACGCCGACATCGAGGAGAAGCGCCCGACCGTGCAGGTCGGCGATCCCTTCACCGAGAAGCGGCTGATGGAGGCCTGCCTGGAGCTGATGGCGACGGGGGCGGTGATCTC
>CAYTMB010000378.1:0-3007 GCA_964438465.1 uncultured Rhodovulum sp.
CGCGCTCCAGCCGCATACCCCCACGCGCGCCACCCCGGACACCCTGCCGGGGCCGGCTTGCGGCCGGGTTGATCCCGGCGCTGTCGGAGGCCGGGCGGCGGCATTTACGAGGGTGCGGCTTGCGCATACTCTTGCGGCAAGATCGCGGGCGCGCGTGATGGCGGCGGCCCCGGCGCGTCAAGATCGCCATCGCGGAGGACGCCATGACGATCTATCGCAGCCCGTTCCCGGACGTGGCGATTCCGGATCTGTCGATCACCGAACTGATCTTCGCGGGGATCGAGGGACGCGCGGATCTGCCGGCGCTGATCGAGGGGCCGACCGGGCGGGCGGTCACCGGCGGCGCGTTGCGGGCGGGGATCGAGCGGCTGGCGGGCGGGTTGAGCGCGCGCGGGCTGAAGCGCGGCGAGGTCGTGGCGATCCTCGCGCCGAACCTGCCGGAGTTCGTCGAGGCGTTCCACGCCGTCGCCTGGGCCGGCGGCACGGTCACCACGCTGAACCCGAGCTACACCGCCGACGAGATCCGCCACCAGCTGCGCGACTCCGGCGCCGGGCTGCTGATCACCACGCCGGGGCTGCTGGCGGTCGCGCGGGCGGGCGCCGAAGGGACCGGCGCAGCCGAGATCGCGGTGATCGGCGCGGCCGAGGGCGCGACGCCGCTCGACGCGCTGCGCGGCGCGCCGCTGACCGCGCAGGCCCCGGTCGATCCGGCGGCCGATGTCGTCGTGCTGCCCTATTCGTCGGGCACCACCGGCCTGCCGAAGGGCGTGATGCTGACGCATCGCAACCTGGTCGCCAATGTCGTGCAGGTGGACCGGATGCTTGACATCCGTCCCGGCGACGCGACGCTGGCGTTCCTGCCGTATTTCCACATCTACGGCATGACCGTGCTGATGAACCTCTATCTCGCTGTCGGGGCGGTGCAGGTGACGCTGCCGCGCTTCGAGCTGGAGACGGCGCTGAGGCTGATCGATGCGCACCGGGTGCGCCAGTTGTTCGTGGCGCCGCCGGTGGTGCTGGCGCTGGCCAAGCATCCGATGGTGGCGGAGTTCGACCTGTCGTCGCTCGACTTCGTCCTGTCGGGGGCGGCGCCGCTCGGGGGGGATCTGGCGGCGGCCTGCGCCGCGCGGATCGGCTGCCAGACCGTGCAGGGTTACGGCATGACCGAGATGAGCCCGGTCAGCCATTTCACCCCGCCGGGCGAGGGCCGCCCGGGGTCGTCCGGGCCGCAGGCGCCGAACACCGAATGCCGGCTGGTCGATCCCGAGACCGGCGCGGACGCCGCGCCCGGCGCGGAGGGCGAGCTGTGGGTGCGCGGCCCGCAGGTGATGGCGGGCTATCTCAACAACCCCGCCGCCACCGCCGCGACGCTGACGCCCGACGGCTGGCTGCGCACCGGCGACGTGGCGCGGATCGACGCGGACGGCTGTCTCTATATCGTCGACCGGGTGAAGGAGCTGATCAAGGTCAGCGGCTTCCAGGTCGCGCCGGCCGAGCTGGAGGCGCTGCTGGTCACCCATCCCTCGGTGGCCGACGTCGCGGTGGTCGGCGTGCCCGACGCCGAGGCGGGCGAGGCGCCGAAGGCCTTCGTCGTCTGCGCCGCGGGCTGCGCGCCCGGGCTCGACGAGCTGCGGCGGTTCCTCGAGGGCCATGTGGCGCCCTACAAGCAGATCCGGGCGATGGCGGTGGTCGAGGCGATCCCGAAATCGCCGTCGGGCAAGATCCTGCGGCGGGTGCTGCGCGCGTCGGCCTGAGGCGCGTCTTCGGAGGCTGGCGGTCGGGCGGAGGCCGCCCGGCGGCTCGCGCCCTCGCGGGCCGGCTCAGTTCCCCACCGGCGCCATGCTGACGATGTCGGGGGCGACGCTGACGTCGATGTCGAACCAGCGCTCGGAGAGGGCGCTCAGGACGCCGTCGGCGTGCATGTCGCCGACGATGCGGGCGATCTCGGCGGCGAACTCCGGGTCGCCCTGCTCGATCGCCACCGCGGCGGGCGCGGCGAACAGCGGGCCGCCGACGATGCGCAGCGCGCGGCCCTGAAGGATCTGGCCGTTGATCGCGAGCACGTCGTCGATCACCGCGTCGACCCGGCCCTCGGTGAGGGCGAGATAGTGCGGGCCGGAGACCGCGTAATCGACGATCACCGGGGCGTCGATGCGGTAGTCGACCGGGGGGGCGCCCTCGATGCCCAGGTCCTGCCGGCGCAGGTACATGTCGTAGACCGTGCCTTCGAGCACCGCGATCCTGCGGCCGCTGGCGTCGGCCGCGTCGGCGATGCCGGTCTCGTCGGCGCGGACCGCCAGCGCCGCCTGGCCGTAGATGTAGACGGCCGGGAAGTCGAGGCGCTGCGCCCGGTCGGCGGTGGGGGTCATGTTGGTGACGGCGATGTCCCAGCGGCCGTCCCAGTCGCCGGCGACCTGCTCCTCCCAGGGCGGGTCCACGAATTCGGCGCGGACGCCGAGCCGGTCCGCGATCTCGCGGGTCACCTCGACGTCGAAGCCGTGGTACTCGCCGATCGGGTCGCGCCAGGAGAACGGCGGCCAGGCCGGATCGGCCGCCGCCACCATGATGCCCTGATCGCGGATGCGGTCGAGCGCGGGGCCGGCTGTGAGGGGGCCGACCAGCCCGGCGAGCGCCGATGCTGCGACGAACAGCGTGCGGATCAACATGCGACTCTCCCGAGGATGGTCTCTTTTTAACCATAGTATGCCACAGAGCCGGGGTTCTGTGAACGCGCGCACACTGGACCGGCGCCGTTCGCGGGCGGCCGCTCTGGACCCTCCGCGCGGGTTGCGCCATAACGGAGCGGACACGGTGGCATCGAGGACGGCATGGGCATCCTGGCGCAGCTCTTCACCTGGTGGAATGGCCAGACCATCGCGACGCGGGTCTGGACCGCGCGCAACGGCAAGCGCGTCGGCGAGGATGGCGAGGGCAACGTCTTCTACCAGACGGCGGACGGCGCGCGGCGCTGGGTGATCTACAACGGCGAGGCCGAGGCCAGCCGGGT
>CAYTMB010000379.1:0-2995 GCA_964438465.1 uncultured Rhodovulum sp.
CGACGATGGCGGCTCGGGCGGCGTGATGATCGATGGCGTCTGCCTCTGAGAGAGGTCCGGGGACGGCCTCTCCGGTCGCCGGCTGCGCCGCGGGAGGCGCGGGCGCGCACGCGTGCGCGGAAGATCAACCGATTGATATATAGGCGTTATTCGAGTTCCGGCCACACTTTCGAAACAGGTGTTAACAGGGCGCCGAACGCCGCCCCGGGGCCTTGCGGGGGTCGCGGAACGGCCTTGCGCCGCCGGGCGCCGCTGGCTAGCGTCGGCGGGAAAACGGGGCGGGGAGAGGACTTATGCCGGGCGCGATGACGCTGGAGGACCTGGCGCAGGCCGTCGCCGAGGGCGCGATCGACACGGTGCTGGTGGCGCTGGTCGACATGCAGGGCCGGCTGATGGGCAAACGCTTCCAGGCCGAGTTCTTCCTCGAGTCCGGGTATCGGGAAACCCACAGCTGCAACTACCTGCTCGCCACCGATCTCGAGATGGAGACGGTGCCGGGCTACAAGGCGACGGGCTGGGCCTCGGGTTACGGCGACTACACGATGACGCCCGACCTCTCGACGCTGCGCCGCGTGCCCTGGCTGCCCGGCACCGCGCTGGTGCTGTGCGACGTGAGCGACCACCGCACCCATGCCGATGTGCCGCATTCGCCGCGCGCCATGCTCAAGCGCCAGATCGCGCGGCTGGAGGCGCTGGGCTACCGGGCGATGATGGCGTCCGAGCTGGAGTTCTACCTGTTCCGCGAATCCTACGCGGATCTGCACGACGCCGGATATCGCGGCCTGACCACGCTCGGCGGCTACAACGAGGACTATCACATCTTCCAGACCTCCAAGGAGGAGGAGGTGATGCGGGCGATCCGCACCGGGCTGAACGCCGCCGGCGTGCCGGTCGAGAGCTCCAAGGGCGAGGCGAGCGCCGGTCAGGAGGAGATCAACCTGCGCTACGCCGAGGCGCTGGTCTCGGCCGACGCGCACGCGATCGTCAAGAACGGCGCCAAGGAGATCGCCTGGGCCAAGGGGCGGGCGCTGACCTTCATGGCGAAATGGGACGACAAGGCGGCGGGCTCGTCCAGCCATGTGCACCAGTCGCTGTGGACGCCGGACGGCGCGCCTGCGTTCTTCGATCCGGGCGAGCCGCAGGGCATGTCGGCGCTGATGCGCCGGTATCTCGCCGGGCTGCTGGCGCATGCCGGCGAGATCACCTATTTCCTCGCGCCCTATATCAACAGCTACAAGCGCTTCGCCGCCGGGACCTTCGCGCCGACCAAGGCGATCTGGTCGGTGGACAACCGCACCGCCGGCTACCGGCTGGTCGGCGAGGGGTCGAAGTCGGTGCGGGTCGAGTGCCGGGTCGGCGGCGCGGATCTCAACCCCTATCTCGCCTATGCCGCGCTGCTCGCCGCGGGGATCGACGGCATCGAGCGCGGGCTGGAGCTGGAGCCGGAGTTCCGCGGCGACGCCTACGCCGCCGCCCGCGCCCGCGGCATCCCGACGACGCTGCGCGACGCCGCGGAAGCGTTGCGCCGGTCGAAGATGCTGCGCAGCGCCTTCGGCGACGAGGTGGTGGATCACTACGTCCACGCCGCGCGATGGGAGCAGGCCGAGAGCGACCGGCGGGTGACCGACTGGGACCGCGCGCGCGGGTTCGAGCGGTCGTGAGGAGGATCCGGACATGAGCGACATCACCTGCGTCTCGCCGATCGACGGCAAGGTCTACGCCAGCCGGCCCGCCGAGCCGGTCGAGGCGGTGCGCGCCAAGCTCGCGGCCGCGCGGGCGGCGCAGCGCGGCTGGGCGGCGCTGCCGCTGGAGGAGCGCATCGCGCTGGTGCGCGAGGGGGTGGCGCGGCTCGACCGGGTGAACGCCGACCTCGTCACCGAGCTCGCCTGGCAGATGGGCCGGCCGGTGCGCTATGGCGGCGAGATGGGCGGGGTGCGCGAGCGCGCCGGCTACATGGCCGACATCGCCGCGCGCGCGCTGGCGGCGGAGGTGATCGAGGACAGCGACAGGTTCCGGCGCGTGCTGGCGCGCGAGCCGCTGGGGCTGGTGTTCGTCGTCGCGCCCTGGAACTATCCGTTCCTGACCGCGATCAACACCA
Organism: uncultured Rhodovulum sp.; assembly: GCA_964438465.1. Taxonomy (GTDB): domain Bacteria; phylum Pseudomonadota; class Alphaproteobacteria; order Rhodobacterales; family Rhodobacteraceae; genus Amaricoccus. The sequence goes on from CAYTMB010000379.1 coordinate 2,099, forward strand.
TCGTCCCGGCGCTGATCGCGGGCGACGCGGTGGTGCTGAAGCACGCCTCCCAGACCCCGCTCGCCGGCGAGCGGCTGGCGCAGGCCTTCGCGCATCTGCCCGAGGGCGTGTTCACCAATCTGTTCCTGACCCACGCCGCCACCTCCGAGCTGATCGGATCGCGCGAATTCGATTTCGTCAACTTCACCGGATCGGTCGAGGGCGGCCGGCAGATCGAGCGCGCCGCGGCGGGCACCTTCGTCGGGACCGGGCTGGAGCTGGGCGGCAAGGATCCAGGGTATGTCCGCGCCGACGCCGACCTCGACGCGGCGGTGGACACGCTGATGGACGGGGCGATGTTCAACGCCGGCCAGTGCTGCTGCGGCATCGAGCGGATTTATGTGCACGAGAGCCTGCATGCGCGCTTCGTCGAGAAGGCGGTCGCCTGGGTCTCGGGGCTGAAGCTGGGCGATCCGCGCGACGCGGAGACCACGCTGGGGCCGATGGCGCACCGGCGCTTCGCGGACACCGTGCGGGCGCAGACCGCGGAGGCGGTGGCGGCGGGCGCGACGCCGCTGATCGACCCGGCGCTGTTTGCGGCGGACACCGGCGACAGCGCGTATCTGGCGCCGCAGATCCTGACCGGCGTCGATCATTCGATGCGGGTGATGACCGAGGAGAGCTTCGGGCCGGTGGTCGGGATCATGCCGGTCTCGGGCGACGAGGAGGCCGTCGCGCTGATGAACGATTGCCGCTACGGGCTGACGGCCTCGGTCTGGACCGCGGACATCGACGCCGCCGTGGGGATCGGCGCGCGGATCGAGACCGGCACGGTGTTCATGAACCGCGCCGACTATCTCGACCCGGCGCTGTGCTGGACCGGCTGCAAGGAGACCGGGCGCGGGGCGTCGCTGTCGC
>CAYTMB010000380.1:0-2981 GCA_964438465.1 uncultured Rhodovulum sp.
GCTTTCGCCGTCGCCGAGGCGATCAACGCGGAGTTCGGCGGCGGGCCGTTCTGGGGCCGGCCGCGGGGCGCGGCGCATCCTGGGGTGCCGGAGCGGAAGGCCGATCTGGCGGCGGTCGGGCTGCCGGACTTCCGCCGGGTCGAGGCGGTGGCCAAAGGCGCCAAGAGCTGCTGGCAGCTCGCCTACGCCGGCTCGGTCGGGGCGCAGGCGCTGACCGGGATCGCGGCGCTGGCGCGGCTGCGGCGCGATCCGCGGCTGGCCGGCGCGGCGGTGTGGCCGTTCGAGACCGGGCTGGCGCCGCCGGACGCGCCGCTGGCGCTGGTCGAGATCTATCCGTCGCTGCTGGCGCCGGCCGCGCATCCGGTCCGGGACGCGGGCCAGGTCCGGGCGGCCGCCGAGGCGTTCGCCGCGCTCGACGCCGCCGGCGGGCTGGCCGAGCTGTTCGCGGCGCCGGGGCTCGAAGGGGCCGCGGCGCGGGCGCCGGTCGCGCGGGAGGAGGGGTGGATCCTCGGGGCGGACCGGCGGGACGCGCTGCGCGCGGCGGCCGCGCCGGCGCCGCGGCTGCGCGACGACTGTCTTGCGCCGCCGGACGGCGGGGAGCGGGTCGGCGTCGATGTGGCGCTCGCCCGGTTGCGCGAGGGCCTCGGCCCGGTCGTCGCCGAGGAGACGGTTCCGCTCGGGGCCGGCGGCGGGCGCATCCTTGCGCGCGACCTCGCGGCCGCGCGGGCGCATCCGCCCTGCGCCAACGCGGCGGTCGACGGCTACGGTTTCGCCGCGGCGACGGCGGGCGGGGCCGCGGGGCTGCCGCTGGCCGCGGGGCGGGCGGCGGCCGGGGCGCCGTTTTCCGGCGCGGTTCCCCCGGGACATGCGCTGCGCATCCTCACCGGCGCGCCGCTGCCCGCGGGCGTCGACACCGTGGTGATGCAGGAGGACGTGGTCAGCGACGGCGCGGGGATCCGCTTCGAACGCGCGCCGAGGGCTGGGGCGAACACCCGGTCGGCGGGGGAGGACGTGGTTCGCGGGGCGGCGATCCTTCGGGCGGGGCGGCGGCTGGCGCCGCAGGATCTGGCGCTGGCGGCGGCGGCGGGGCTGGGCGAGGTCCCGGTGCGGGCGCGGCTGCGGGTGGGCGTGCTGTCGACGGGCGACGAGATCCGGGCGCCGGGCGTGGCGGTGGCGGCGCATCAGGTGCACGACGCCAACCGGCCGATGCTGCTGGAGCTGCTGCGGCGCTGGGACATGGCGCCGGTCGATCTCGGGCAGGCGCCGGACGACGCGGCGGCGGTCGCGGCGGCGCTCGATCGCGGGGCGGCCGGGTGTGATGCGGTGCTGACCTCCGGCGGGGCGTCGGGCGGGGACGAGGACCATGTCGCGCGGCTGCTCGCGGCGCGCGGGTCGCTGCAGACCTGGCGGATCGCGGTCAAGCCGGGGCGGCCGCTGGCGATGGGGCGGTGGCGCGGCGTTCCGGTGTTCGGGCTGCCGGGCAATCCGGTGGCGGCCTTCGTCTGCGCGCTGGTCTTCGCGCGGCCGGCGCTGGGGGCGCTGGCGGGGGCGGGCTGGTCGGAGCCGCGCGGGTTCACCCTGCCGGCGGCCTTCGCGAAGTCGAAGCGCGCCGGGCGGCGGGAGTACCTGCGCGCGCGGCTGACGGCCGGGGGCGCGGTGGAGATCTTCGCCTCGGAGGGCTCGGGGCGGGTGTCGGGGCTGGTCTGGGCCGAGGGGCTCGCCGAGCTGGAGGACGGCGCGCGCGAGATCCGGCCCGGGGATCCGGTGCGCTATCTGCCGTTCGCGGAATTCGGGCTCTGACGCGGTGCGCCCCGGCATTCTGAGCGGGCCGGGGATCCGGACGACGGCGTTCTACATCGCCATCTTCATGGTGATGGGCGCGCATCTGCCGTTCTGGCCGCTGTGGCTGGAGCACTGGGGGCTGACCGCCGCCGAGGTCGGGCTGTTCACGGCGCTGGGGATGGGAATGCGGGTGGTCGCGGGGCTGGTCGTCCCGGCGGCGGCGGACCGCCTCGACCGGCGCGGCGCGGTCATGGCGGCCTGCCTCGTCGCGTCGATGCTGCTGTTCCTCGGGCATCTGTGGATCGGCGACAAGGGCGTGCTGCTGCTGGCGACGCTGGCGGTGGGCGCGACGCTGGCGGGCGTCGGGCCGCTGGCGGAGGCGCTGGGCGTCGCGGCCTCGCGGGCGCACGGCTTCGCCTATGCCGAGAGCCGGGGGCTGGGCTCGCTGGGGTTTCTGGCGGCGAACCTGATCGTGGGCGCGCTGCTGGCGCGGCTGGGCGTCGGGCTGGCGCTGTGGTGGATCGTCTGCTGCCTCGCGGTGGCGGCGGTGCTGACGATCGGGCATCCGGGCGGCGGGCGCGCGTCGGGGCAGGTTCCGCCCAAGCTGGGCGAGATCGGCGCGCTGATGGTCAACCCGGTCTTCGCGCTGTTCCTCGCCGCGGTGGCCTTCAGCCAGGCGAGCCACGCGGTCTATTATGCGCTGGGGTCGGTGCACTGGGCGCGGCTGGGGGTGTCGGAGGCGCGGATCGGGGCGCTGTGGGCGGCGTCGGTCGCGGTCGAGATCGTGTTCATGGTCACGCTCGGATCCTGGACGGTGCGCCGGCTGGGCGCGGTTCCGGCGCTGGCGCTGTCGGGGGCGACGGGGGTGCTGCGCTGGGGCGCGATGATGTTCGACCCGGTCGGCTGGGTGCTGTGGCCGCTGCAGGCGCTGCACGCGGCGACCTTCGGGGTCGGGCATCTCGGGGCGATGGCGTTCATCTCGGACGCGGTGCCGGCGCGCTACGGCGGCGCGGCGCAGGGCGCGGTGGGGTCGATGGCGGTGGGCCTGCTGATGGCGCTGGGCATGGCCGCGGCGGCGGCGCTGTATCCGGCGCTGGGCGGCGGCGTCTATGCGATCGGGGCGGCGATGTCGGCGGTTGGCATGGCGCTGAGCTTCGTGCTGACCCGCCGCTGGCGCGGCGGCGCGCTGCGCGACTGAG
>CAYTMB010000381.1:0-2967 GCA_964438465.1 uncultured Rhodovulum sp.
GCGCCCGCATCACCTTCTCCATCGCCAGCGCGGTGTACATCTTGCCGACCGAACAGTCGGTGCCGACGGCGAGGCAGCGTTTCCCGGTCCGCGGCCTGCCGTTGGCGATCGGGTATCTCTGCTCGGGCACACGCACGTCGTGCAGCCGGCGGCCGTGCTTCATCGCCGCGGCGACCAGCTCCGGCTCGTCGCGCAGCAGGTTGTGCAGCCCGGAGGCGAGGTCCATGCCCGCGGCCAGCGCCGCGGTCAGCACCGAGATCCAGGCCGGCGAGATCACCCCGCCCCGGTTCGCCACGCCGACCACCAGCGTGCGCACCCCCGCCGCCGCGGCTTCGGCCACCGTCATGTCGGGCAGCCCCATGTCGGCGTTGCAGCCCGCCATGCGCAGCTGGCCGACCGCCGCGTCGGGCCGCCAGTCGCGGATGCCCTGCGCGACCTTGGCCGCCAGCGGATCGGCGGCGTCGCCGAGGAACAGCAGATAGGGGGTCTCGATCATCGCGGGCTCCCGCAGCCGGTGCTGGCGCGAGCCTAGGCAAACCCCGGCGCCGCCGCAATCCGCGCCGCGCCGGTCAGCCCAGCGCCGCGAAGGCCGGCGCGTAGTCGACCCGCCCCGCCGCGGCCGGCGGGCCGTCGCCGAGGACCAGCGCCATCAGATAGGGCCCGGCGTAGGGCGACTCGAACGGCGCCGCCGCCGCGGCGGAGAAGCCGAACCGCGCGTAATAGGCCGGGTCTCCCACCACGAACGCCATCCGCCACCCGCCGTCCCGCGCGCTCGCCAGCAGGTCCGCGACCAGCGCCGCGGCGACGCCCCGCCGCCGCGCCGCCGCCGCGACCGCCACCGGCGCGAGGCCGAGCGCGGGAAACGGCGCCGTCATCCGCGACAGCAGCGCATGGCCGACGATGGCCTCGCCCTCGACCGCGACCCGCTCGGCGACCACATCGCCCGCCGCGCGCAATGCCTCGACCAGATCCGCCTCGGCCGGCGCCCCGAACGCCGCCGTGAGCAGCACCCTGACGGCCGCATGATCGGCCTCGGTCGCGTCGCGCAGGATCATGCCGCCACCCTGCCCGGCCGGCGCGCCGGACGCCACCCCCTCGGGGGCCAAGATCCGCCCCCCGGGAACCGCGATGCGGAGCGACTGGCGCGGCAAGTGGGCACGCGTGCCCATGAAGCCAACGCATTGATTTAAAATAGAAATACGAATCTCGTCAACCAGATCGTAAGCTATAGGTCGGTGAGCGCCGGTCATCGTCGTGCAGCTTAAGAAAGTGTGACCGCAGCTCGAATATCCCAGCTATACCAGCCCGTTACCCCTCCGCGCACGCGTGCGCAGCCGCGCCCGGAGCGCACCGCTGCGGCTCGGGCGGCGACCGGAGGGGCCTGTCGCGGAAGCCTCTCAGACGGCGTAGTCCTGCGGCGGATCGACCCGGAACGCGGTGCGGCGCTTGAACGAACAGCGCAGCAGCTCGCCCTCGGGCGCCGCGAGCACCAGCAGGCATTGCGACAGATGCCGCTCGCCGTCGTAGATGTCGGCGTAGCCGCGCAGCGTGGCGCTGTCCGACGCCTCGATCAGGCAGCTGTCCGCGGTCAGGTCGAGGATCGGAAACCGCCGCGTCCCGGCGGCCAGCACCAGCCCCGGGCGCACCGCCCGCCGCGCGAGCGGCCCCGTCTGATGATACTGCTGGCCCATCGCTCCGCTCTCCCGCCACAAGCGCCGACCCCACCGCCGACGAAACTCCACCCCGCAATCCAGCCGCAGATCGGTCGGAAAAACAACAAAGTTGAGCGATCGGCGTTAACGACGCGCCGACCTGTCGCCTTCGGGAAACAGTCTGGCCACCGCCCCGGCCTTTGACCTCCCGCCCCCGGCGCCCCATGTCGAACGGGACGGGCACGGGAGGCGGCGCATGGGATTTCTGCACGACGGCGCATGGCGCAGGGACGGCGGCGGCTTCGCCGGCGAGGACGGCCGATTCGCCCGCACTGAGACGACGTTCCGTAACTGGATCACCCCGGACGGCGCGCCGGGCCCGAGCGGGCGCGGCGGCTTTCCGGCGGAAAGCGGGCGCTACCACCTCTATGTCTCGCTCGCCTGTCCCTGGGCGCATCGCACGCTGATGATGCGCGCGCTGAAGGATCTGGCGCCGCACATCAGCGTCGACGTCGTGCATCCGGTGATGCTCGACGACGGCTGGACCTTCGCGACCGGCTTTCCCGGCGCGACCGGCGACAGCCTGTTCGGCGCCGGGTTCCTGCGCGACATCTACCTGCGCGCCGACCCCGCGGCGAGCGGCCGGGTGACGGTGCCGGTGTTATGGGACCGCGCGACCGCGACCATCGTCTCGAACGAATCCGCCGAGATCATCCGCATGTTGAACGCGGCCTTCGTCGGCGCCGCCGGAAACGCCGACGACTACCGGCCCGAACCGCTGCGCGCCGAGATCGAGGCGATCAACGCCCGGGTCTACGCCGGCGTCAACAACGGCGTCTACCGCGCCGGGTTCGCCACCACCCAGGACGCCTATACCGAGGCGGCCGAGGAGGTGTTCGCGACGCTCGACTGGCTGGAGACGCTGCTCGGCGACCGGCGCTGGCTGCTCGGCGAGACGCTGACCGAAGCCGACCTGCGCCTCGCGGCGTCGCTTTTCCGCTTCGACGCCGCCTATCACGGCCATTTCAAGTGCAACCGCCGCCGGCTGGTCGATCACCCGAACCTCTGGGCCTATGCGCGCGCGCTGTACCAGCGGCCCGGCATCGCCGCGACGGTGAACTTCGACCATATCGCGACGCATTACTACGCGAGCCACCGGGCGCTGAACCCCGCCGGCATCGTGCCGCTGGGACCGCAGATGGACTGGACCGCGCCGCACGGGCGCTGAGCGCGGCCTCAGCCGCCGCTGGCGCGGTTCCGGACCGCGGCGGCCGAGCGCGCGCCGTAATGCTCGACCAGCGCGGCCATGTCCTCG
>CAYTMB010000382.1:0-2957 GCA_964438465.1 uncultured Rhodovulum sp.
TATTCGGCGGCGTGGTAGCCGGCGATGCCCTTGATCTCGAGGAAGTCCTCGAGGCCGAACTCGCCGTATTCGCGGCCGTTCCCGGACTGCTTGTAGCCGCCGAAGGGCAGGCCGGCGTCCCAGGTCGGATAGTTGATGTAGACGTTGCCGGTGCGCATCTGCGCCGCGACCTTGCGCGCCTTCTCCATGTCCGTGGTCTGGATGTACGAGGCCAGCCCGTAGACGGTGTCGTTGGCGGTCGCCACCACCTCGTCGACGCTGTCGTAGGGCAGGATCGACAGCACCGGCCCGAAGATCTCCTCGCGGGCGATGCGCATGTCCGGCGTCACGCCGGCGAAGACCGTCGGCCGCACATAGTAGCCGCGGTTGAGGTCGGCCGGCCGGCCGGGACCGCCGGTGACCAGCTGCGCGCCCTCCTTGATGCCGCTCTCGATCAGGTCCTGGATCTTGTTGTACTGCACCTCGCTCACGACCGGGCCGAGCCTGGTGTCGGCGCCGTCGGCCGGCCCGACCACGAAGGTCTCGGCCGCGACCTTGGCGTAGGTCGCCGCCTGGTCGTGCTTGTCGCGCGGCACAAACATCCGGGTCGGAGCGTTGCAGGACTGGCCGCTGTTGAGATAGCAGCCGGCGACGCCCTTGGTGACGGCGGTCGCCAGCTCGACGTCGTCGAACAGGATGTTGGCGGACTTGCCGCCCAGCTCCTGATGCACGCGCTTCACGGTGTCGGCGGCGGCCTTGGCGACGAGGATCCCGGCGCGGGTCGAGCCGGTGAAGGACATCATGTCGATGTCCGGGTGCTCCGACATCGCTTGGCCGACGGTCGGCCCGTCGCCGTTGACGAGGTTGAACACGCCCTTCGGCGTCCCGGCCTCGTCCATGATCTCGGCGAAGATGATGCCGTCGAGCGGCGCGATCTCGCTCGGCTTCAGCACCATGGTGCAGCCGGCGGCGATCGCCGGGCCGACCTTGCAGGTGATCTGGTTCAGCGGCCAGTTCCACGGGCAGATCAGCCCGACGACGCCGATCGGCTCCTTGACGATCAGATGCTCGCCGCGGACCTGGCGGAACTGGAAGGTCTTCAGCGTCTCGATCATCTGCGTCAGATGCGCGAGGCCGATGCCGACCTGGCTGTCGAGCGCGAACTGGCGCGGCGCGCCCATCTCGCGCGAGACCGCCAGCGCGAGGTCGTTGCTGCGCTTCTTGTAGATGTCGACGATGCGCCGGAGCAGGTCGAGCCGCTCCTCGACCTCGCTGAACCCGAAGGTCTCGAACGCGCGGCGGGCGGCGGCGACGGCCTTGTCGACATCCGCCTTCGATCCCAGCGAAATCTGCGCAAAGGCGGATTCGTCGGAGGGATCGATGACGTCGATCACCTTGGGAACCACCGGATCGACCCAGGCCCCGTCGATGTAGAATTGAAGTTCGTGCGCCATGCGTTTCCCCCTGCCAGGCTGCTTTGCGTTATGCTTCACGATACATAACGCCTAGTGAAAATGATTGTCAAATCACACTGATTTTGTCAACAATGCGCGCGCGCGAAACCGGCGGACAAGTCGTCACAGGGCATGGTCGAACACCACGATCCCGGCCGTCCCGCCGTCGCAGGCGGCGGTCAGCCGGGCGCCCGCAGCCTTGTGCGCGGGGTCGGCGAGATAGGCGTCGCGGGCGGCTTCATCGGCGAGGTCGATCGCGAAGCCGTCGAGAAAGCCGTGCACCACCGGGTGCTCGGGACTGACGTTCGCCAGCGGCGTGAAGGACCGGATGCCCGGCAGATGCCCGCGCAGCGCCTCGAGTTCGGCCATCAGCGCCGCCTTTTCGGTCGCGCTCACGTCGGGCCGGAAGCGCAGCAGCACCAGATGTCGGATCATGTCGGGCTTCTCCTGGATGGGGCGCGGCTCAGGCGCCGGTGAACCGCGGCGCGCGGCGTTCGCGCTGCGCCGCGAGCCCCTCGGCGTGGTCGGCCGAAGCGAAACAGGCGGCGATCCGCGTCTGCGCCGCCGCGGCGTCGAGCGCGCCGCGCGACAGCTCCAGGATCGTCCGCTTCATCCCGCGCACGGCCAGCGGCGCGAGCCCGGCCAGCGTCGCCGTCAGTTCGGAGACCCTGGCCTCGAGCGCCTCGGGCGCGACGAGATGGTCGAGAAAGCCGCATCCGCGCAGCGCCTCGGCGTCGAAGGTCTCGGCCAGCAGGAACATGCGGCGCGTCGTCTGCGAGCCCAGCCGGTCGATGGCGCGCCGCAGGCCCGCCGGGTCGTAGTGGATGCCGAGCCGCGCCGGCGGCGCGAAGGCGCGCATCCCGGTCACGCCGACGCGAAAGTCGCAGGCCAGCGCCAGCTCGACGCCGCCGCCATAGACGCCGCCGTTCAGCGCCGCGACGGTCGGCGCCGGAAAGGCTTCCAGCGCGTCGCAGGCCGCCGTCAGCGGATTGTCCGACCAGTCCGCCCCGGCGACGTCCCCGAGCGCGGCGCCGGCGCAAAAGCTGCGGCCGGTCCCGGTGACCACCAGCGCGCGCAGCCCGTCGCGCCCGGCCCAGTCCGCCAGCACCTCGCGCAGCCGCCGCATCGCCGCCTGGTCGAGCGCGTTATGCGCCTCCGGCCGGTCGAGCGTGATCCGCGCCACGGTCCCGTCGCTCTCCGCGCGGATCATCCCTCAGGCCTCGAACTCGGCCAGCACCGGGGCGTGGTCGCTCGGGCCGTCCCAGCCGCGCACGTCGCGCAGGATCCGGCTGCCGCCCGACCGCTCGGCCAGATCCGGCGTCGCCCAGATATGGTCGAGCCGCCGGCCCTTGTCGGCCGCGGCCCAGTCCGGCGAGCGGTAGGACCACCAGGAATACAGCCGCCCGTCCGGGATATGCGCGCGGGTGACGTCGACCCAGCCGCCCGCCGCCTGCGCCGCCGCCAGCCCCGCGACCTCGACGGGGGTGTGCGAGACGATCTTCAGCAGCGCCTTGTGGTTCCAGA
>CAYTMB010000383.1:0-2949 GCA_964438465.1 uncultured Rhodovulum sp.
TCGACGAGGATGTAGCGGAACCAGCGCTGGTACTGGGCGAGGACGTCGGGGTGGTGCTGGAGGATCGTGACCACGTGGAGGAGGAGGTCGCCGAAGTCGCAGGCGTTCAGGGTCCTGAGGCGCTGCTGGTACTCGGCGTAGAGCTCGGAGCCGAGGTGGTTGAAGGCGCCGGCCTCCGAGGCCGGCACCCGCTCGGGCGGCAGGGCGCGGTTCTTCCAGCCGTCGATGAGGCTGGCGAGGAGCCGCGGCGGCCAGCGCTTCTCGTCGATCGACCGGGCCTGGACGATCTGGCGCAGGAGGCGGATCTGGTCGTCGGTGTCGAGGATGGTGAAGTTCGACTTCAGGCCGGCGAGCTCGGCGTGGCGGCGCAGGATCCTGACCGAGAGCGCGTGGAAGGTGCCGAGCCACGGCATGCCCTCGACGACGCCGCCGACGAGCTGGCCGACCCGCGCCTTCATCTCGCGGGCGGCCTTGTTGGTGAAGGTGACGGCGAGGATCTCGTTCGGGCGCGCCCGGCCGGTGTTGAGCAGGTGGGCGATGCGGGCGGTCAGCGCCCGGGTCTTGCCGGTGCCGGCGCCGGCCAAGACCAGCACCGGGCCGTCGAGGGCCTCGACGGCGGCGCGCTGGTCGGGGTTCAGGTCGTCGAGGTAGGGTGCGGGCCGCGCCGCCGCCGCGCGGGCGGACAGGGGCTGCGCCGCGGCCTCGAAGGCTTCTGCCTCGTCCTCGGTCCAGATGCTCATGCGCCGGTCACCCTAGTCGGCGGGGGCGCGAAAGGGAAGTCCGCGTTCGCCTTGTGTTCGCGGTCGGCGCAGGGTTCATCCGTTCGGTCCTTTCGGGGGCTCAATTGTGGACGAGAATGACGTAGGTGAGATACGTCAGGTAGGCGGCCACGAACAGCCCGCCCTCCCAGCGCGTCACGCGGTGGCCGCTGAGGAAGACCGGAACGCAGGCCAGCGTGACCAGCGCCATGATCGGGATGTCGATCCGCACGAGCCCCGGCCCGATCGCGATGCCGTCGGGCGGCACGATCGCGGTGGCGCCGAGGATGAACAGGATGTTGTAGGTGCTGCTGCCGATCAGGTTGCCGACGGCGATGTCGCGCTGCTGCCGCAGGGTCGAGACGACGGTGGTGACGAACTCCGGCGACGAGGTTCCGATGGCCACCACGGTCAGCCCGATGAAGGCGTCGGAGACGCCGAGCATCCGGGCGAGGTCGACGGCGCCGTCCACCAGCCACTTGGCCCCGACCACGACGATGGCGATGCCGACCATCAGCACCGCGAAGCTGGAGGCCACGTCGCGCATCGGATGCGGGGTGGGCGCCAGCCGGTACTCGCCGGCGAACTCGGCCTTGACGGCCCGGCTCTCGCGCCGCGTGGAGCGGATGATCCCGAAGGTGTAGACGACGGCCGCGGCGACGAGGACCGCACCCTCGGTGCGCGTCAGCAGGCCGTCCGACGCCATCAGCATCAGCGTCACCGCCGCGGCGGTCATCACCGGCAGGTCGAAGCGGACGGCCCGGATGTCGAGGTCCAGCGGCAGCAGGAGCGCGCTGATGCCGAGGATGAACAGGATGTTGAAGGTGTTGGTCCCGGCGATGTTGCCCACGGCCAGCGAGCCGCTGCCCTCGAGCGCGGCCTCGATGCCCACGGCGAGCTCCGGCGTGCTGGTTCCGAGCGCCACGATGGTGAGGCCGATGATGATGGGCGGGATGCCGACCAGCGCCGCGAGCCTCGCGCCTCCGCGCGTCAGCAGCTCCGCGCCGACGGTCAGGGTGACCAGCCCGATCATGCACCACGTGCCCGCTAGCATGCGGCGCCCGGCGGCCCGGCGTCCCGCGGCGCGCGCCGGCGGCCGGCGCGCACCGCGTGCGGGCCGGCAGGTCGGTGCGGGAAGCGCGGGCTGGCCGCTCGTGCGGAACCGACGCTCGCGGGTCGAGGTCTGCGGAACATCGAAGCCATTGATCATCATTGCCGCGCATCGTTCAAGGACGGCATGCGACCGCGCCATATTGCATCGCAGCATCGGCGGGCCTAACACTGAACGATGCGAGCCGATGAACGGGGCAGAAACCGCCGATGCCGAGCTTCGAGAAGATCCTGATCGCCAATCGCGGCGAGATCGCCATCCGGGTGATGCGGGCGGCGAACGAGATGGGCAAGCGGACGGTCGCGGTCTTCGCCGAGGAGGACAAGCTCAGCCTGCACCGCTTCAAGGCGGACGAGGCCTACCGCATCGGCGAAGGGCTGGGTCCGGTGGCGGCGTACCTGAGCATTCCCGAGATCGTCCGGGTGGCCAGGTCGAGCGGGGCGGACGCCGTCCACCCGGGCTACGGCCTCCTCTCGGAGAACCCGGATCTCGTGGACGCCTGCGCCGCGGCGGGGATCGCCTTCATCGGTCCCGAGGCCGGGACCATGCGGATGCTCGGCGACAAGGCCAGCGCCCGGCGGGTGGCGATCCGGGCCGGGGTGCCGGTCGTCCCGGCGACCGAGGTGCTGCCCGACGACATGGACGAGATCCGCCGCATGGCCGAGGCGGTCGGCTATCCGTTCATGCTCAAGGCGTCCTGGGGCGGCGGCGGCCGCGGCATGCGGCCGATCATGGGCCCGGACGAGCTCGAGGAGAAGGTGCTCGAGGGCCGGCGCGAGGCGCAGTCGGCCTTCGGCAACGGCGAGGGCTATCTCGAGAAGATGATCCTCAACGCGCGCCACGTCGAGGTGCAGGTGCTCGGCGACCGGCACGGCGAGATCTATCATCTCTGGGAGCGCGACTGCTCGGTGCAGCGGCGCAACCAGAAGGTGGTGGAGCGGGCGCCGGCGCCGTACCTGACCCAGGGGCAGCGCGAGGAGATCTGCGGGCTGGCGCTGAAGATCGCCCGGGCGGCGAACTACCGCTGCGCCGGCACGGTCGAGTTCCTGATGGACCGCGACACCGGCGCCTTCTACTTCA
>CAYTMB010000384.1:0-2941 GCA_964438465.1 uncultured Rhodovulum sp.
TACGGGCCGCCCGTCGAGCATGTCGCCGACATTCCCCGCGGCGTCAGCGTCGAATACGGCGGCTATATCGCCGGGCCGCTCGCGCATTGCCTCGAATGCCACACGCCGCTCGGGCCGCAGGGGCCGATGATCGACACCGCGCTGGGGCAGGGCGGCTTCGAGTTCCCCGGCCCCTGGGGCGTCTCGGTGGCGGCGAACATCACCTCGAGCGCGGACGGGCTCGCGGGCTACAGCGACGACGAGATCAAGGCGATGATCACCGGGGGCAGGCGGCCCGACGGCACGGCGATGCTGCCGCCGATGCCCTATGCGCATTTCGCGCGGATGACGCCCGGGGATCTCGACGCGCTGGTGCTCTACCTGCGCACGCTGCCGCCGCTGCCGGACGCCGGCTGAGGCGCGGGCGGCGTCGCTCATGCGGCGGCGCCGTCGTGAAACGTCGTCGGCAGGGCCAGCGCATCGACGCCGTCGAGACAGTTGACGTTGATCGCGACCATCGGCGCGCCATCCGGCAGCGCGCCGAAGGAGAAGCCCTGGATGCCGCAGGTCCGGCAGAACAGGTGCCGGATCTTGCGGTTGTTGAACAGGTATTCGCTCAGCGCGTCCTCGCCGCGCAGCAGCGTGAAGGCGGCCGCGGGCGCGAAGGCGAGGCGGCCGCCCAGCCGCCGGCAGCGCGAGCAGTTGCACACCACCGGATTCGAGATGTCGGCCTCGACCTCGAAGGCGACCGCCCCGCACTGACAGGACCCTGTATAGATCTGCGCCATCCTCGGTTCTCCCCGTCGCTAGAGCTTGCCCATCACCGCGCCGTTGAAGCCCCAGACCTCGCGGCCGCCGGTGTAGGGCACCAGCTGGACCTCCCGGGTCTGCCCCGGCTCGAAGCGGACCGCCGTCCCGGCGGCGATGTCGAGCCGCATGCCGCGGGCCGCGGTCCGGTCGAAGGCGAGGGCGGGGTTGGTCTCGGCGAAATGATAATGCGATCCGACCTGCACTGGCCGGTCGCCGGTGTTGGCGACGGTCAGCGCCAGCGCCGTGCGGCCGGCGTTCAGGGTGATGTCGCCGGAGGCGGGAAAGAGTTCGCCGGGGATCATGCGCGCGCCTCGTCCTTGCTGTGTCCGGCCCGAGGTTAGCGGCTCGCGCGCCGCGCGCAATGGCCGGCCGCCCCGCGACGACCGGCCGGCGGCGCGGCGCCGCTTTATTGGGCAGTTTCGCTGCGGGCACCGCGGTTCACCGGATCGGCGTGTGCACGGTCACCAGTTTAGTGCCGTCGGGGAAGGTCGCCTCGACCTGGATCTCGGGGATCATCTCCGGCACGCCCTCCATGCATTGCGTGCGGGTGACGACATGGGCGCCGGCCTCCATCAGCTCCGCGACCGAGCGGCCGTCGCGGGCGCCCTCGACCACGAAGTCCGAGATCAGCGCGATGGCCTCGGGGTGGTTCAGCCGCACGCCGCGCTCCAGCCGGCCGCGCGCCACCATCGCGGCGAGCGACACCAGCAGCTTGTCCTTTTCGCGGGGGGTCAGGTTCATCGGCGGTCTCCTAGAGGGTCCAGACGCGCGGGCAGGGCGCGCCGCGAAAGGCGGCGAGGAAGCCGATCAGCGCCGCGCGCAGCGGCGCCGCCTCGGCGGCGACGAAGCGCAGGATCAGCACGTCGCCGCGCAGGCCGGCGGCGGCCGCGACCCCGGGCAGGTCCGCGATCAGCCGCCGCGCCGGCGCCAGCCGCGCCTCGGCGTCGGGCGCGACATGCACCAGCGTCGCCAGCGCCCGCGCGCCATGAAGCGTCGCCGGCCCGGCGCCGGCGCGGGCGAGATCGCCCGACAGCCGCAGCGCCTCGGCGTGGATCAGCCGGCCCGCGCGCCGGATGCGCCAGTGGTCGGCGTAGCGTCCGCGCGCCAGGGTCTCGCCCATCGCGGCGCGGCCCAGCACCAGCGTCTCGAGCAGGGTCAGCCGCGCGTCCGCGGCCATCTCGGCCTCCAGCCGGCGCTCCAGCGCGCCGCCCTCGAACAGGATGGTCTCCTGCGGCAGCCAGTCGAGCGCGGCGCCCGCGCCCAGCGTCAGCCGGGTCTCGATCCGCGCGCAGCCGCTCGCCGCGCGGTAGACCCGTTCTGCGGCCTGGGTGGTGACGGTCAGCGCCGCGCCGGGGCCGGCCGCCAGCGCATAGGCCAGCCGGTCGCCCCCGGTCAGCCCGCCCGAGGTGTTGATCAGCACCGCCTCGGGCGGGCCCGCCTCGCGGCGCGGCAGGATCGCCTTGGCGCAGCCCTGCTGGAACAGCCGGTCGAGCCGGATCGCGCCGTCGCGCAGGCTGACGGCGACCTCGGCGCGGCCGCGGGCGCGCTGGTGGGCGATGACCGGGGGGATCAGCATCTGCATGGCGGCCCGTGGCGTTGCTGCGGCGAGTTAGGCGGATTGCGCCGCGGAGCGCAACCAGACCGGAGACGCATTCAGGGCAGTATCGGGGAATTGCCTAATAGTTAAGCATTCGGCCGGCCGCGCTGGCGTCGCCCGCGACGGGGCCGGCGTGCGGTGATTTTACCGTTTGATAAAAGAATCGCGCTGTGCCAGCGTCGGGGCCTCAGGCGACTTGGGAGAGGTCCATGGAACCCAGCCCTGCGGGGGCCGACCCGCAGACCCCCGGCGTCGTCGCGGGGCGGCTCGCCCCCGACCGGCTCGCCGACAACTTCGCCGACATCGCCCCGGCCTTCGATCCGCACGAGGCGCTGGTGGCCGCGGACCGCTGCTATTTCTGCTACGACGCCCCCTGCGTGACCGCCTGCCCGACCTCGATCGACATCCCGATGTTCATCCGCCAGATCGCCACCGGCGGTCCCGAGGCGGCGGCGATGACCATCCTGTCGCAGAACATCCTCGGCGGCATGTGCGCCCGGGTCTGCCCGACCGAGACCCTGTGCGAGGAGGCCTGCGTGCGCGAGGCGGCCGAGG
>CAYTMB010000385.1:0-2940 GCA_964438465.1 uncultured Rhodovulum sp.
CCTGTGGGCGGGGCCCCTCGACTGCTCAATAGGGTTTCAAACCTGAATGAAATCCGGGGAAGGCCCGGGGCGGCGCGCCCGGCCGACAGAGGGCGGACGCGCGGCGCGGTTAACCTTGCTTTCGACGAGGTGAACAGGCTCCAGATTGTGGTTTCATATCAACCATGTGGACGGAGTCGCACGCGTGCGACTCCGTCTCCGCGCCGGAGCCCTTCCGGCGCGAGTTTCAGACCGCGCCTTCCGGCGCGATGACCTTGCGGTACAGATGCCAGGTCGTGTGCCCCAGTACCGGCAGCGCCACGATCAGGCCGAGGAACATCGGCAGCATCGCCACGACGACGCCCGCCGCGATGATCAGCGCCCAGACCAGCATCGGCCGCGGGTTCGACACCACCGCGTTGACGCTGGCGATCATCGCGGTCACGACGTCCACCTCCCGCTCCAGCAGCATCGGCAGCGACACCGCGGTGATCGCGAACAGCGCGAAGGCGATCGCGCCGCCGACCAGCGAGCCGATCGCCAGCATGGCGATCCCCTCGGGCGTGCCGAGCAGGCGCTCGAGGTCCGAATAGGCGCCGATCCGCATGTTGCCCAGCGAGATCGCGACGATCAGCCGCGCGAACCACAGCCAGACCATGAAGCCCGCCAGCACCACGAAGGCCATCGACGGGATCTGCCGGCCGCGCTCGCGCCAGATCACGCCCAGCACCTCGGCCCAGTCGAGCGGCAGTCCCGCCTCGCGCCGCCGGCTGACCTCGTAGAGCCCGATCGCCACGAACGGTCCGATCAGCGGAAAGGCGAAGGCGAGCGGCACGATCCAGAGCGGCTGCTCCATCCGCCACAGCTCGAGAAAGATCGCGATGCCGCCCAGCGCATAGATGCCGCCGAAGAACAGCCCGAACTGCGGCGCCGCGCGGAAATCCGCCCAGCCCTGCGCCAGCGCGGCGTGGACGTCGTCGGTGGTGATCGACCGGACGACCGGCCGGGGCGATGCTGGCGATGCCTGTGCGGTCATGAACCCCTCCTGGCGCTCCGGCTCTGCGGCCGGCGCAGCGATTATGGCGAAGCCCGCCCGCAAGACAACCGCCTTGGCGGCGGGCGCCGGGGCGGGTCAGCCCTCGGCCTGCGCCTCGGCCCGGCTCTTGCCCGCGACCTGCGCGGCCAGCGCCCCGGCCATGAAGGCGTCGAGGTCGCCGTCGAGCACGCCCTGGGTGTCCGAGGTCTCGACGTTCGAGCGCAGGTCTTTCACCATCTGGTAGGGCTGCAGCACGTAGCTGCGGATCTGGTTGCCCCAGCCGGCGTCGCCCTTGGCCTCGTGCGCGGCGTTGATCGCCTCGTTGCGCTTGCGCATCTCGAGGTCGTAGAGCCGCGACTTCAGCGCCGCCATCGCGTTCGCCCGGTTCTGGTGCTGCGACTTCTCCGAGGAGGTCACCACGATCCCGGTTGGCAGGTGGGTGATCCGCACCGCCGAGTCGGTGGTGTTGACATGCTGCCCGCCGGCGCCCGACGAGCGGTAGGTGTCGATGCGGATGTCGTTCGGCGCCACCTCGATGTCGATGTCCTCGTCGACCACCGGATAGACCCAGACCGACGAGAACGAGGTGTGCCGCCGCGCCGCGCTGTCGTAGGGCGAGATCCGCACCAGCCGGTGCACGCCGCTCTCGGACTTCAGCCAGCCGTAGGCGTTGCGGCCCTTGATCTGATAGGTCACCGACTTGATCCCGGCCTCCTCGCCGGCGCTCTCGGCGATCAGCTCGACCTTGTAGCCGCGGCGCTCGGCCCAGCGCACGTACATCCGCGCCAGCATCGCCGCCCAGTCGCAGCTCTCGGTGCCGCCGGCGCCGGCGTTGACCTCGAGGAAGGTGTCGTTGCCGTCGGCCTCGCCGTCGAGCAGCGCCTCGATCTCCTTCTGCGCCGCGGTGTCGCGCAAGGCCCGGATCGCGTCCTCCGCGTCGGCGACCACGGCGGCGTCGGCCTCGGCCTCGCCGAGCTCGATCAGCTCGCGCTGGTCCGCCAGCTCGCGCTCCAGCCCGACGTAGGAGTCGATCGCGTCCGACAGCAGCTGGCGGTCGCGCATCAGCGCCTGCGCCTTGGCCGGGTCGTTCCACAGCGCCGGATCCTCGGACATCGCGTTCAGCTCTTCCAGCCGATGCGGCGCGGTCTCCCAGTTCAGCCGCTGGCGCAGCAGCGCCAGGGACTTCTCGATCTCCTCCACCAGTCGTTCGGTCTCGGCGCGCATGGGTTCCTCCGGGGCGGCGCCGGTTCTAGCCGCAGGGCCCCGCGGCGTAAAGGGGAGAGGCGCGCGCCGAGCGCCGCCACGAGGCGTATCAAGTTGATACAGAGGTCAAGTGCTTGATATCATTTATACTTTTAAAGACGCCCCGAAATCGGGCGCGCAGGCGGCCACGTTCGGCGGCGTCATGCCGCGCGGATCAGTAGAGCCCGCCGCTCGACAACGCGCCGCTGGACGGGTTCCTCGGCAGGACCCGGCTCTGGCCGCGCACCTGCACCCGCTCGACCTGCGTCGCCGCCGATTCCGAGGCGGTGAACAGCGGCACGTCGGCGCCCATCTTCCAGCCGCCGTCCACCATCTGGCCGAACTCGCCGACGCGGATCCGCTCCTGGCCGTCGCGGATGTATTCGACCTGCACGCCCGCGCCGCTGGCGTCGTCCGACAGGCGCTGGCCGGAGCGGCGGTCGACCTTGATGAAGTAGCCGCCCGGCGGGACCGCCCATTTCGCCGGGCCCTGGCCCTCCATCGCCGCTGCGATGAACTTCTGGAAGATCGGCGCGCAGAGCGTGCCGCCGAAGGCGCTGTCGCCCATCGGGCGCGGGGTGTCGTAGCCCATGAAGCAGCCCGCCGCGATGCGCGGGCTGTAGCCGATGAACCAGACGTCCTTGGCCTCGTTGGTGGTGCCGGTCTTGCCGGCGAGGTCGAGC
>CAYTMB010000386.1:0-2939 GCA_964438465.1 uncultured Rhodovulum sp.
AGATGCCAGTTCCGGATGCGGCGATCCTGTCGCGCAAGCCCGAGATCGTGCGGCGGCTGCAGGCGGCGCTGCCGGAGGGCGCGGTGATCTTCGAGCCGGTCGAGGTGCGGGCCTACGAATGCGACGCGCTGACGGCGTATCGCTGCCCGCCGCTGGCCGTGGTCCTGCCGGGATCGACCGCCGAGGTCGCGGCGGTGCTGAGGATCTGCCACGAATTCGGCGCGCCGGTGGTGCCGCGCGGGGCCGGCACCAGCCTCGCCGGCGGCTCGCTGCCGACGGCGGATGCGGTGCTGCTCGGGGTGGCGCGGCTGACCGAGGTGCTGGAGACGGACTACGCCAACCGCTTCATCCGGGTGCAGACCGGGCGGACCAACCTCAGCGTCACCGGCGCGGTCGAGGAGGAGGACTTCTTCTACGCGCCCGATCCGTCGAGCCAGCTCGCCTGCGCCATCGCCGGCAACATCGCGATGAACTCCGGCGGGGCGCATTGCCTGAAATACGGCGTCACCACCAACAACCTGCTCGGGGTGACCATGGTGCTGATGGACGGCACGGTGATCGAGCTCGGCGGCGCGCATCTCGACGCGCCGGGGCTCGATCTCCTGGGGGTGGTCTGCGGCTCGGAGGGCCAGCTCGGCGTGGTCACCGAGGCGGTGCTGCGGATCCTGAAGAAGCCCGAGGGGGCGCGGCCGGTGCTGATCGGCTTCGACTCGTCGGAAGTGGCGGGGGCCTGCGTCAGCGACATCATCAAGGCGGGCGTGCTGCCGGTGGCGATCGAGTTCATGGACCGGCCCTGCATCCGCGCCTGCGAGGATTTCGCCCATGCCGGCTATCCGGATGTCGAGGCGCTGCTGATCGTCGAGGTCGAGGGCTCGGAGGCCGAGATCGCGGAGCAGCTGGGGAAGATCGTGGCGATCGCCCGGCGGCACGATCCGGTGGAGCTGCGCGAGAGCAAGTCCGCCGAAGAGAGCGCGCTGATCTGGAAGGGGCGCAAGTCGGCCTTCGGGGCGATGGGGCAGATCGCCGACTACATCTGCCTCGACGGCACCATTCCGGTGAGCGAGCTGCCGCTGGTGCTGCGGCGGATCGGCGAGATGACCGCGGGCTACGGGCTCGGGGTGGCGAACGTGTTCCATGCCGGGGACGGGAACATGCATCCGCTGATCCTCTATGACGCCAACAAGCCGGGGGATCTGGCCAAGGCGGAGGCGCTGGGGTTCGACATCCTGCGGCTGTGCGTGGAGGTCGGCGGGTGCCTGACCGGCGAGCATGGCGTGGGGGTGGAGAAGCGCGACCTGATGGGGGTGCAATACGGGCCGGCGGATCTGGAGGCGCAGCTGCGGGTCAAGGACGTGTTCGATCCGCGCTGGCTGCTGAACCCGGCCAAGGTGTTTCCGCTGGCGGTGACGGAGAGCCGCCGGGCGGCGTGAAAGGGTGCCGCGTATCAACGTGATACGCCGGGTTATGTGATTGAAATTGAAGGATAACGTCTGCGTGCGTTAACCTGGTGGCAATCCCTGCATCGTGGTGTCTTTCGGCGCGGCGTGGCCCGACGCGCCTGTCATACGAGCCCCGGTTGAAGGCTTCGGTCCGACGCCCGGCGCTATGCGGACGGGCGCCGCGTTCCCGCCGATTTTGGCGCGCGACAAGATCGGCACGCGCCTGCCCGCCCCGGGCTGGCGCGTTACCGCGCCGCCGGGCAGGCGCGCGCCGATTTGCCCGGCGCTGGGGCAGCGGATGGCCCCTCGGCTTCCGCGCTCGCGCGCTCCAGCCGACGAACCGGCGCGAGGCGGCGCCTCGCTGTCGCCGGTTCGGGGCGTCCATCCCGGCAGCGTCGCGACAGGTCCGGCCTTTGCGGCCGGACCTGAGAGGGAGCAGGCGACCGGCGCAGGAACTGTCGGTATCGCGCCAGCGGCAACCCGTTGGCGTCCACCCAGGCATTGGCGCTGGCGATCGCCTCGGCGTTCTCGCGGCGCCATTCCGCGGCCCGGGCATCGCTGACCATCTGTCGCAATCCTGGCGCCTTGCGGCTGGTTGCCGCGCGGCCGATACTCGGGCGATGTCCGAGCATTCCCCCGCCTCCGAAGATGAACTCGCCGATCTGCTGCGCGAGGCGGCGGCGCGGCGGCGGCCGCTGGCGATCCGGGGGGGCGGCACGCGCGGGATCGGGGCGGCGGTCGCAGGCGAGCCGCTGCTGACCGCCGGGCTGGCCGGGATCACGCTCTACGAGCCCGGCGCGCTGACGCTGGTGGCGCGGGCGGGGACGCCGCTCGCGGAGGTCGAGGCGGCGCTGGCGGCGGAGGGCCAGCGGCTGCCGTTCGAGCCCTGGGACGGGCGGGCGCTGTCGGGGGCGAACGGGATCCCGACCGTGGGCGGAATGGCGGCGGTGAACGCCTCGGGGCCGCGGCGGATCCAGGCGGGCGCCTGCCGCGACAGCATGATCGGGGTGCGCTTCGTTGACGGGACCGGCGCCGTCGTCAAGAACGGCGGCCGGGTGATGAAGAACGTGACCGGGCTCGACCTGGTCAAGCTGATGGCCGGGTCGCATGGAACGCTGGGGGTGCTGACCGAGGTCGGCTTCAAGGTGCTGCCCGCGAGCGAGACGACCGCGACGCTGCTGTTCGACGGCCTGGACGCCGCGCGCGCCGTCGCGGCGATGACCGCGGCGACCGCCACGCCGTTCGAGGTGACCGGCGCGGCGCATGTCCCGCAGGGGCTCGGCGGCGGGCCGGTGACGATGCTGCGGCTGGAGGGTTTCGCCGGATCGGTGGCGCACCGCACGCGGGCGCTGGCCGCGGCGCTGGCGGGCTTCGGCGCGGCGCGGGTGGTCGAGGGTCCCGGCGACTGGGAATGGGTGCGCGACGCCGCCGGCTTCGCCGGGCGCGAGGGCGCGGTCTGGCGGATCTCGGTGAAGCCGACCGACGGCGCGCGGGTCGCGG
>CAYTMB010000387.1:0-2936 GCA_964438465.1 uncultured Rhodovulum sp.
TAGCGCCGGTCTCGCCGGCGCCGTGGCCGATGGCCTGGTCCATCAGCGACAGCGCGTCACGCACCGAGCCTTCGGCGGCGCGCACGATCAGCGCCAGCGCGTCGGGCGCCACCTGCGCGCCTTCGGCCTCGGCGATGCGGCCGAGATGGGCGAGCATCGCGTCCGGCTCGATCCGGCGCAGGTCGAACCGCTGGCAGCGGCTGAGCACCGTCACCGGCACCTTGCGGATCTCGGTGGTGGCGAACAGGAACTTCACATGCGCCGGCGGCTCCTCCAGCGTCTTCAGCAGCGCGTTGAACGCCGAGATGCTGAGCATGTGCACCTCGTCGATGATGTAGACCTTGTAGCGGGCGCTCGCCGCCCGGTAGGCGACCGAATCGATGATCTCGCGGATGTCGCCGACCCCGGTGCGCGAGGCGGCGTCCATCTCCAGCACGTCGACATGCCGGCCCTCGGCGATGGCGCGGCAGGCGTCGCAGACGCCGCAGGGCTCGATGGTCGGGCCGCCGGTCCCGTCGGGGCCGGTGCAGTTCAGCCCCTTGGCGATGATCCGGGCGGTGGTGGTCTTGCCCACCCCGCGCACCCCGGTCAGCACGAAGGCGTGGGCGATGCGGTCGGCGGCGAAGGCGTTCTTCAGGGTGCGCACCATCGCCTCCTGGCCGATCAGGTCGGCGAAGGTCGCGGGGCGGTACTTGCGCGCGAGCACGCGGTAGCCCGCGCCGGTCTCCGGCTGCGCCGTCTGCCGATCCGCCGCCTGCTGATCCGCCGTCTGCTGATCCATCGCCACGTCTTCGCCGCGTCCATGCTCGAGGAGGGAGACCGGCAGACTAGCCACACCGGCGGCGAGCGGCAAGGAACGATGCCCCCCGCGGCGGGGCCGTCCCGCATCGCGATCGCCGGAAGGGGAAAAGGTGAGAGGCTGGACAACGACCCAAGCGGGTCCCGTTACGGCTGCTTCCTTCCGGACCTGACCGGGTTGGCGGGGCGCCTGCCCGCGCCAACCTCTCGATGCGGGATATATCGCCGCGCGCCGGCGGCTTCAAGACCCCGCGGGCGGTGGACAGCGCCGGTCGCCGCCGGCATGGTCGCGGCGCCCCGCCAGCCCCGGAGAAGCCGCCCCGATGCCGCCCGACTTCACCTTCGAGCAGGCCGCCGCGCGGTCGGTCTGCGGCCCGATCTGCGGCATCGACGAGGCCGGGCGCGGGCCCTGGGCCGGGCCGGTGGTGGCCGCCGCGGTCGTGCTCGATCCCGACCGCATCCCGGCGGGGCTCGACGACAGCAAGCGGCTGTCGGCGGCCCGGCGCGCGGCGCTGTTCGAGGCGCTGGCCGGCTGCGCGCGGATCGGCGTCGGCCTGGCCGGCGTCGCCGAGATCGACCGCATCAACATCCTGCAGGCGAGCTTCCTCGCGATGCGCCGCGCGGTCGCGGCGCTGGACGCGCCGCCGGCGGTGGCGCTGGTCGACGGCCATCTGGTTCCGCCCGACCTCGGCTGCCCGGCGCAGGCGATCGTCCGCGGCGACGCGCTGGCGCTGTCGATCGCCGCGGCCTCGGTGGTCGCCAAGGTGACCCGCGACCGCATGATGGTGGCGCTGGCGCAACAGTATCCGGGTTATGGCTGGGAGACGAACATGGGTTACGGCGTCGCCGCGCACGCCGCCGGACTCGCGCGGCTGGGCGTCACCCCACATCATCGGCGCAGCTTCAAGCCCGTCCACAAGATATTGTGGGAAGGGGTATCGTTAAGTCCTTGATTCAATATATACTTTGACCGTATGATCCTTTTGACTCATGGTGATCGCCATGCGCCAGCGAGGGATATCGCCGTGACGACGATCAAGAGAGTCAACCAGACCGACGCCCTCGCCGTCGATCTGATCCACCCGGGCGACTGCGTCGAGGTGATGCGGTCGCTGCCCGAGGCTTCGGTCGACCTGATCTTCGCCGACCCGCCCTACAACCTCCAGCTGAAGGGCGAGCTGCACCGGCCGGACAACAGCCGCGTCGATGCGGTGGACGATCACTGGGACCAGTTCGCGAGCTTCGCCGCCTACGACTCCTTCAGCCGGGCCTGGCTCGGCGCCGCGCGCCGGCTGCTGAAACCCGACGGGGCGATCTGGGTGATCGGGTCGTACCACAACATCTTCCGGGTCGGATCGGCGCTGCAGGACGCCGGGTTCTGGATCCTCAACGACGTGATCTGGCGCAAGTCGAACCCGATGCCGAACTTCCGCGGCAAGCGGCTGACCAACGCGCACGAGACGATGATCTGGGCGGCGAAGTCGGACCAGTCGAAATACGTCTTCAACTACGACGCGATGAAGGCGCTGAACGAGGGCGTGCAGATGCGCTCGGACTGGGTGATCCCGCTGTGCACCGGGGCCGAGCGGCTCCGGACCGCGGCGGGCGACAAGGCGCATCCGACGCAGAAGCCCGAGGCGCTGCTGCACCGGCTGCTGGTGGCCTCGACCCGCCCCGGCGACGTGGTGCTCGACCCGTTCTTCGGCACCGGCACCACCGGCGCCGTCGCGAAGCGGCTGGGCCGGCGCTATGTCGGGATCGAGCGCGAGGCGGACTATATCGCGGCGGCGACGGCGCGCATCGCGGCGGTCGATCCGCTCGACCCGGAGAGCGCGGGCGTCACCGCGGCGCGGCGGTCCGAGCCGCGCGTCGCCTTCGGCCAGCTGGTCGAGCGCGGGATGTTGGCGCCGGGCGAGCTGCTGCATTCGCTCAACCGCCGGCGCTCGGCCAAGATCCGCGCCGACGGCAGCCTGATCGCCGCGGACGTGCGCGGCTCGATCCACCAGGTCGGCGCGGCGCTGGAGGGGGCGCCCTCGTGCAACGGCTGGACCTACTGGCATGTCGAGCGCGACGGCGTCAGCGTGCCGATCGACGTGCTGCGCCAGCAGATCCGCGCCGAGATGGCCGGCTAGGCGCGC
>CAYTMB010000388.1:0-2933 GCA_964438465.1 uncultured Rhodovulum sp.
GCCTCCCCCGGCGCCGCGAACCCGCAGCCCAGCCCCTCCGCCAGCGCCGCCCGCCGCGGATTGACGTCGACCAGCGTCGCCTCGACGCCCGGCATCCGCCCGCACAGCCACCCCGCCAGCGCCCCGACGACCCCCGCCCCGACCACCGCCACCCGGTCGCAGGGCCCGACGCCCGCATCCCAGACCACGTTCAGCGCGGTCTCCAAATTCGCCGCCAGCACCGCCAGCTCCGGCGCGACCCCCTCCGGCAGCGGAACGCACATCGCCGCCGGCGCCGCGAAGCGGTCCTGATGCGGGTGCAGCACGAACACGTCGCGCCCGCGCAGCCCGTCCGGCCCCGCCACCACCCGCCCCACCGCGGCATAGCCGTATTTCACCGGGAACGGGAAATCGCCCTCCTGCAGCGGCGCGCGCATCCGCTCCCGCTCGGCGGCCGGCACCCGCCCGGCGAAGACCAGCGCCTCGGTGCCGCGGCTGACGCCGCTGAACGCGGTCTCGACCACGACCTCGCCCTTGGGCGGCGCCGCGTCGCGCAGCTCGGCCCGGCCGGGCGCGGTCAGCCACAGCGCGCGGGTCAAGGCGAAGGGTCCGGGGCGGCGCGGGACGTCATCGCGCCAGTCTGCGCGAGATCGCCGCCGGGCGCTACTGCGCCCGGACCGGCCGCCCCGCCGCCGCCTGGACCGGCGGCCGCCCGCCGAGCGCGCTGGCGCAGACGAAGCTCAGGAGGACGAACGGCAGCCCCAGCCCGAAGGTCCAGCGCAGGCCCCAGTGCTCGGCGACGAAGCCCAGCAGCGGCGGCCCGAGCAGGAAGGCCACGAACGAAATCTGCGCCAGCGCCGCGACGTTGACCGCCGCCGGCCGGTCGGTGCGCTGCGCCGCCGCCGAGATCGCCAGCGGAAAGATCGCGCTGGTGCCGACGCCGATCAGCCCGAAGCCCAGCAGCGACACCGCCGGCGCCGGCGAGAAGAACACCAGCACCACGCCCACCGCCATCGCGCCCAGCAGCACCCGCGCCACGCCGCTCGGCGAATGGCGGTCGACGAAGCTGTCCGCGAAATACCGCGCCAGCGCCTGCGACAGCGCGACCACGGCCACCGCGAAGCCGGCGATGAACGGCCCGGTCTCGAACACGCTGCGCATGTAGATCGCCGACCAGTCCATGCTGGCGCCCTCCAGCACCATCGCCGACAGCGTCACCAGCACCAGGATCAGGATCGGCAGGCTGGGGCGCGCGAACCGCGGCGCCTTCGCCACGCTCTCGGCGACGCGCCGCGGCGCCGGCGCATAGCCCCCGAGCAGGACCGCGACGGCGATCGCGACCAGCGGCACGACCAGCGCCAGATGGACCTGCGGCGACAGGCCGGCCTGCGCCACCGCCGCCCCGAACAGCCCGGCGCCGAAGAAGCCGAAGCTCCAGAACGAATGCGCCCGGTTCATGATGCGCCGGCCGATCAGCGCCTCGGTGCGGTCGGCCTCGACGTTGAGGATGATCTCGACCGCGCCGACGAACAGGCCGACCGGCACCAGCAGCAGGAACAGCCCCAGCGGCCCGGTGGCGTGGACCGCCACCGCGAAGGCCAGCGCGATCAGCGGGATCAGCGCCAGCAGCGCGCGGCGGTAGCCCAGCCGCTCCAGCAGCGGCGGCGCCAGCGTCAGCGAGATCAGCGTGCCGACCGGCGTGCCGATCAGCCCCAGCCCGAGCGCGCCCTCGCCGATGCCCATGGTGTGCTTGATGTCGGGCAGGCGCGGAAAGATGTTGCCGAGCGCGAAGGAATACACCGCAAAGGCGGCGTAGACCCGCTGCTGCGGGGCGAGATTGAGGCCGAACGGCATTGGAGGCGCACTTTCTGCGGCCGGCGCAGGGCGCGCACCGGCCGGGACGACGGTCTTGACGCGGCGCCCGCCCGCGTGCGCGCCTCATTGCATGACGACGCAGAACGTGCAAGAACAATTGAGATCACGCACAAACACGCAGGCCCGATGCTCGCAGACCAGCGCCACCAGCTCATCCGCGACGAGATCGCCGCCAAGGGCAGCGTCGTCGCCGGCGCGCTCGCCGCGCGGTTCGGGGTCTCGGAGGACACCATCCGGCGCGACCTGCGCGACCTCGCCCGGGGCGGCGACTGCCGGCGGGTCTACGGCGGCGCCGTCGCCCCGGCGCCCTGCGTCGGCGCGCTGGACCTGCGCGCCGGCCACGCCAGCGCGGCCAAGTCCCGGCTCGCGCAGGCCGCCGTCGCTCTGCTCGTCCCGCGCCAGACCGTGTTCATCGACTCCGGCAGCACCAACATCGCGATCGCCCGCGCCATCCCGCCGGACGCCGAGCTGACCGTCGCCACCAACGCCGTCGACGTCGCCGCCGCGCTCTCCGGCCACCCCCGCGTCGATCTGATCGTGCTCGGCGGCGCCTTCGACCGCGACTCCGGCGCCTGCACCGGCGGCGCCACCCTGCAGGCGATCGCCCAGATCAGCGCCGACCTGTTCTTCCTCGGCTCCTGCGGCGTCGACGCGCGCCGCGGCGTCACCGCCTTCGGCGCGGCTGAGGCCGAGGTCAAGCGCGCGATGGCCGCGGCCAGCGCCGGCGTCGCGGTCGCCGCGACCACCGACAAGCTCGGCACCGCCGCGCCGTTCCGCGTCGCCGCGCCCGAGGCGATCCGCCATCTCGTCGTCGAAAGCGACGCCCCCGCCGACCTCCTCGCCGGCTTCGCGCGACTGGGCGCGGCGATCCACCGCGCCTGAAGAGCGATTCGGGATGCGGCGCCGGGTCGCGCAGCCGCAGCGTCTCCCCGGCGGGGGCGATCCGGATGCGCGGCGCGGGGCCCATTCACCGTGAATATTCGGCAAAGCATTGATTTTCAACAATAACTGAATCACCAACAATGTGCTAACCACATTGCACGACACATCGGAGCACAGAGGCCCCGGCCGATCCGGGC
>CAYTMB010000389.1:0-2928 GCA_964438465.1 uncultured Rhodovulum sp.
TATCCATCCAGCCCAGCCGGCGCTGACGCGCCCAAGAGATCGAGGGAACACGCATATGGAATTCCAGGGAAAGGTCGTCCTCGTCACCGGCGGCGCGTCGGGAATCGGCGGCGCGGCGACGCGCGGCTTCGCCGCCGCCGGCGCGAAGGTCGCATTCACCTATCTCACCAGCGACGACGACGCCGCCGCGATCGGGCGCGAACATCCCGGGACGCTCGCGATCAGGGCCGACGTCAGCGACCCGGCCGCGGTGGCGGAGACGGTCGCGCGGGTCGAGGCCGAACTCGGGCCGGTCGACGTGCTCTTCGCCAACGCCGGCGGGCTGATCGAGCGCCGCCGCTGCGTCGATTCCTCGCTCGACCTCTGGCGCCGGGCGTTCGAGATCAACACCTTCAGCACCTTCCTCGTGACCCAGGCCGTGCTGCGCTCGATGGAGCCCCGCGGCGCCGGCGCGATCGTGCTGATGTCCTCGCTCGCCGCCTACGACGGCGGCGGCCCCGGCGCCTCGCATTACGCCGCGAGCAAGGCGGCGGTCTCGAGCTTCGTGCGCTCGCTCGCCAAGGAGGTCGGCCCTCTCGGCATCCGCGTGAACGGCGTCGCCCCGGGGCTGATCGGCACCCGCTTTCATGACGTGTTCAGCACGCCCGAGGGTCGCGCCGCCTCGGTCGAGCGCACGCCGCTGCGCCGCGAGGGCGTCCCGAAGGATGTCGCCGACGCGGTGCTCTACCTCGCCTCGGACCGGGCGGCCTACGTCACCGGCGAGGTCATGCAGATCAACGGCGGGACGGGCTTCTGATGCCGCGGCGCCGGGAGGGCTGAGCGATGGCGTCGGTCGAACTGCGCGGCCTCACCAAGTCGTTCGGCGCGGTGGACGTCATCCACGGCGTCGATCTCGCCGTCCGCGACGGCGAATTCGTCGCGCTGGTGGGCCCCTCGGGCTGCGGCAAGTCCACCCTCCTGCGCATCATCGCCGGGCTCGAGGACGCCAACGACGGCGACATCCTGATCGGCGACCGCGTGGTGACCGAACTCACCTCGCGCCAGCGCAACGTGGCGATGGTGTTCCAGAACTACGCGCTCTACCCGCATATGACGGTGCGCGACAACATGGGCTTCAACCTGAAGCTGTCCGGCGATTCCCGCGCCGAGATCCGGCGCAAGGTCGAGGAGGCGGCCCGCCTGCTGGAGCTGACCGACCTGCTCGGGCGCCGCCCGTCCCAGCTCTCCGGCGGCCAGCGCCAGCGCGTGGCGATGGGGCGCGCCATCGTGCGCGACCCGGCGGTGTTCCTGTTCGACGAGCCGCTGTCCAACCTCGACGCCAAGCTGCGCGTGCAGATGCGCGCCGAGATCAAGGCGCTGCACCAGAAGGTGCGGACCACGGCGATCTACGTCACCCACGACCAGATCGAGGCGATGACCCTCGCCGACCGCGTGGTGGTGCTCAACGGCGGTCGCATCGAGCAGCAGGGCAGCCCGCTCGAGCTGTACCGCGATCCCGCGAACCTGTTCGTGGCGGGATTCATCGGCTCGCCGGCGATGAACTTCATCGACGCCGAGGTGAGCGGCGGCGGCGACGGCCCCGTCGCGCGGGTCGGCGGCGCCGCGATCCGCCTCGATCCGCGGCTCGCGCTCGATCCCGGCCGGCGGGTCACGCTGGGGATCCGCCCCGAACACCTGAACGAGGCCGGCGGCGACGAGATCGAGGGCGTCGTCGAGCTTGTCGAGCCGACCGGCGCGCAGACGCATGTCACGGTCCTGCTCGCCGGCCGCCGCGCCGTCGCGGTGACCGACGGCGCCTATGCCGGCGCGCCCGGCGACCGGATGCGCGTCCGCGTCGCGCCGCACGCGATCCACGTCTTCGACGCGGAGACCGGCCAGAAAATCCCCCGCCGCTAGACCCGGCCGGCCCGAGACGAGGAGACGCCCATGACCGCCCCCCTGAACCGCCCCGCCGCGGCCATCCTGCTGACGCCGCAGATGCGCGCGCAGCTGATCCCCCCGGCGGCCGAAGCCCGGCTCGCGGCGGCGGCGCGGGTGATCGCGCCCGCGGAGGGCGAGCTCACGCCGGAGAACCTGCTCCGCCTCGTCGACGGCGCCTCGGTGGCGATCACCGGCTGGGGCACGCCGCGGCTGGATGAGGCGCTGCTCGCCGCCCGCCCGGACCTGCGCCTCGTCGCCCACGCCGCCGGCAGCGTCCGGCATCTGATCCCGCTCGACGCGATCGAGACCGGCCGGCTGGAAGTGACCCATTCCGCGATCCATATCGGCGAGGCGGTGGCCGAATTCGTCATGGCCCAGGTCTTCACCTGGCTGCGCCAGCCGCTCGCGCTCGCCGAGGGCATGCGCGCCGGCGAGCCCTGGCTGCCGCTCCGGAGCCGCCTGCTCGGCCGCCTGCTCGGCGCGCAGACCGTCGGCCTCGTCGGCGCCGGCTACATCGGGCGCATGCTGATCCGCCAGCTCCACGCCTTCGACGCCCGCGTGATCCTGCACGACCCCTACCTCGGCGCCGAACAGGCGGACCGCCTCGGCGTCGCGCTGCGCAGCCTCGACGATCTGCTCGCCGAGAGCGACGTCGTCTCGCTGCATGTCCCGGCGCTGCCGGAGACGCGCCACATGATCGGCGCCGCCGAGCTCGCCCGGATCCGCGACGGCGCGCTGCTGATCAACACCGCCCGCGGCGCGATCGTCGACGAGGCCGCGCTGATCGCGGAACTGCAAAAGGGCCGCTTCACCGCCGCGCTCGACGTCTACGAGAGCGAGCCGCTCGCCGGCGACAGCCCGCTGCGCGGTCTCGCCAACGCCGTGCTCTCGCCGCATGCGGCCGGCCACAGCCACGAGACCTATCTGCGCCAGGGCGCCACCGCCGTCGACGAAGCCATCCGCTTCCTGAACGCCGAGCCGCTGCGCCATGCCGTCACCCCGGGCATG
>CAYTMB010000390.1:0-2923 GCA_964438465.1 uncultured Rhodovulum sp.
CGGCGACGCCCTGCGCCTGCACGGCCGCGAGTCGATCGGCAGCTGGTTCGAGCAGGCGCTGGTCGCGCGCCGGCAGGAGCATTTCGCCTACCGCGCCGAGACCGAGCTCGCCGCCTTCGCGCCCGACGCCTATCAGCAGGCGGCGGGCCTCGTGACCTACTACAACCGGCACAAGTTCCATTTCCTCGCCGTCACCCGGACCCCGGCGCTCGGCCGGGCGCTGACGATCCTGAGCTGCCCCGGCGACTGGCCGGACGCGAAGCTGAGCTTCCCGCTCGCGGCGGCGATCCCGCTGCCGGACGGCCCGGTCGGGCTGGCCGTCGAGGTCGACCACGCGGCGCAGCGGTTTTTCCTGCGCGGGCCGGACGGTTGGCGCCAGGTCGGCCCCGAGCTCGACGCCAGCCTGATCTCGGACGAGGCCGGCCGCGGCGAGCACGGCTCGTTCACCGGGGCCTTTGTCGGCATGGCCGCCTTCGACACCTCCGGCCGCGGCGCGACGGCGGATTTCGCCCGCTTCGACTACCTGCCGCAGGCGGGTTGACGCCGGGTCAGTCCTGATCGAGCAGCGCGCCGACGAACCCGCCGATCTGGCGGCCGTTGGCGAGCAGGGCGCGGCTGGCGCCGAGGCTCGGCGCGCCGAGCGCCGGCAGCGGCGCTTCGAACGCGGCCTCCGGGCTGAGCGCGGCCGGATCGCCGGGCGGCGTAGCCGGCGCGGCGCCGGCCTGCGCGGCCATGAAGCCGGCCATCGCCGCGCGCGCGGGATCGGCCTCGGCGGCGGCGCGGGCGCGGGTCCAGTCGCCGGAGGTCCAGGCGTAGGGCAGGGCCTCCGCTTCGGCGCCGGCGGCGGCGAGCAGGGCGGCCGCCGCCCGCGGCGCGCCCGACCGGGCCAGCGCCGCCGCGCGCAGGCCGAGCGCCTCGGCGCCGTCCTGGACATCGAGCACGGCGAGCGCCGCCTCCGGCTCGCCCAGCGCCAGATAGGCGCGGGCGGCCAGTCGGGCCGCCGCGGCATCGCCCCGGACCAGCGCCGGCGCGAGCAGACCGATCGCGGCGTTCGGCAGGCCGCCGTTGCTGAGCCGGGCCGCCACGGCGCGGCGGGACGGATCGCCGGCCGGGCCCCGCGGGATCAGGTCCGCGGCGGCAAGCGCGGTTTCGGCGTAGGCGCCGCGGCCGACCGCCGCGGGATCGGCGGCGGCGAGCGCCGCGACGCCGAGGGCGGCGAAGGCGTCGGCGGCCCCGGGCAGGTCGGCCCGCGCCGCGCGCACTTCGGCGAGCGCCGCGGGCAGGGCGTCCCGGGCCGCGAGCGCCTCGACGAGCAGGCCGCGGATCGCGGCTTCGCTCGGGTCGCCGCGGCGGGTCAGCGCCGCGGCGCGCAGGTCGGTGACGAGGCGGAGGGGCACGGCGACGCCGGCGTCGAGCGCGATCCGGGTCAGCGCGATCAGCGCGTCGGCGGCGTTGGGCGCGTTGCTCTCGGCGAGCGCGCGCAGTCCGGCCAGCGCCGCGTCGCTGCGGCCTTCGGCGGCGTCGAGCCGGGCGGCGGCGAGGTCGAGCTCGACCGTGCGCGGCCCGCCTGCGCGGATGGCGGTGGCGAAGATCAGCCGGGCCTCCGCGGCGCGGCCCGCGTCGAGCAGGCGGCCGGTCAGCGCCGGTCCGAGCAACCGGCGCAGGTCGGGCGGCAGCTCGGCGAAGGCGGCCTGCACCGCGGCGAACTGGCCGGCGTCGCGGTAGGCTGGGGCGGCGCCCCCGAGCGCCAGCCACAGCGCATGCGGGCCGGGGCAGGCGGCCGCCACCGCGAGCGGGCCGCCCGGCGCCACCGCGCGGCCCTCGACGGTGCGGGCGAGATCGCGCAGCAGCGCCTGTTCATCGACCTCCGCGTCGAAATCCGCGAGCAGGGCTTCGGCTTCGGCGCCGAAGCCGAAGCGGATGTAGAGCCGGGCGAGATCGCGCAGCGCGGCGGGGTCGGGGCGGTCGAATTCGCCGACCACCCTGGCCATCAGCGCCGGGGTCTGGGCGTGCAGCGGCGAGCCGTCCGACCAGTCCGCGACGGCGAAGAGATCGGCCGGCAGGCAGACCGGCGAGACCGGCGGCTCGGGGCGCAGGCCGAGCACCGCGGCGCGGTCGCGGTCGTAGACGCTGGTCGCCTCGATCTGGTCGCCGGCAAGGAGCGCGGCGAGCCCCTCGGCCTCGGTTGCGGCGGTCGGCTCGCCCGCGGGATCGGGTTGCGGCGCCCGGGTCGCTGTGGGCTCGGGGCGCGGCGCGGGGCCGGGCGGGGCGGGCGGCGGCCCCGCGACGGTCAGCCGCACCACGCCCTGATCGGCGGCGCGGGCGATCTGGGCGAGCAGCGCCTCCTCGGCCGAGGCGACGGCGGCGACCTCGCGCAGCGCACGCTCCTCGGGCGTCTCGCCCGGGACCGGGACGCTCTCGGCGGCGACGCGCGGCGCGTCGCGGTCGCTGACGTCGAGCGCCAGATACCGCGCGCCGACGAAGGACGCGCTGATGCGGCAGTCGCAGCCGAGCCCGACGACGACGCGGGTGCCGGTCCCGGCGGGACCGGTGTCGATGGCGGTGACGCGGGTGCGTGGGATGCGGTCGAAGACCCCCGCCGTGGCGAAATCGAGGCGCTTGCCGGGGAAGAACAGCACCGCCTCGCCGGGGCCGGTTTCGAGCGACCATTCGGTGGTCGGCTCGATCACCATCACCACGCGGGTGAAGCCGGCGTGCTCGCCGGTGCGGATCGCGCCGCCTTCCTGCGCCGCGGCGGGAAGGGCGGCCAGCGTCGCCAGCGCGGCGAGGGTGAGGGAGAATCTGCGGTTTCCGGCCGATTGCATCGCGAGGGCTGGATGACGCTGGAGCGCGCGGTCGCCGCATTCACTCCACCGATTTGTCCGTCGACAAATCGGTGCGCGCCTGCCTGCCCCTGGCAGGC
>CAYTMB010000391.1:0-2906 GCA_964438465.1 uncultured Rhodovulum sp.
TGCGCCTCGCCGCGGTCGACGGCCCCGGCCTCTACGCCGAGATCGCCGGCCTGCTCGCCGCCGCCCCGCCGGTCGACCGCCGCCGCGCCATCGCGCTGGCCGAGGCCTGCGCCGGCCGCGGCGCCGAACCCCGCTACGACGCCACGCTCACGCTGACCCGGCTCGCCCTAGCCCGCCTCGCCCGCGCCGCCGCGGGCGCGCCGGTGACCCCGATCTCCGACGCCGAGGCCCGCGCCATCGCCCGCCTCGGCGCCCGGCCCGAACAGGCCCGGCTCTGGGCCGGGCTGATCCCCCGCCTCGCCGCCCGCGCCGACCATGCGCGGCTGGTGCATCTTGACCCCGCGCAGGTGATCCTCGATATGGTCCTCCAGATCGACGCGGCGGCGGCCGAGGCGCGCGCATTCGCGGCCTGAACGCCCCCAGCCCGGGTAAGACCGATGACCCCGCCCGCCCTCGTCGACAGCCATTGCCATCTCGACTTCCCCGACTTCGCCGGCGAGACCGACGCCGTCGTGGCCCGCGCCGCCGCCGCCGGCGTCACCCGCATGGTCACCATCTGCACCCGCCTGCGCCAGGCCGGGCAGGTCCGCGCCATCGCCGAAGCGCATGACGGCGTGTTCTGGGCCGCCGGCGGCCACCCGCTGCACGTCCACGAGGAGCCGCCCGTCGCGCTCGACGCCCTCATCGCCCTCGCCGACCACCCCAAGCTCGTCGGCATCGGCGAGACCGGGCTCGACTACCACTACTCGGCCGAAACGAAATCGCTCCAGGCCGACAGCCTGCGCATCCATATCGAGGCCTCCCGCCGCACCGGCCTGCCGCTGATCGTCCACGCCCGCGACGCCGACGCCGACATCGCCCGCATCCTGTCGGACGAGCACGCCGCCGGCGCCTTCGCCTGCGTGATGCACTGCTTCACCGCCGGCCGCGCGCTGGCCGAAACCGCGCTGTCGCTCGGCTTCTACCTCTCGATCTCCGGCATCGCGACGTTCAAATCCGCCGCCGACCTGCGCGCGATCTTCGCCGACGCGCCGCGCGACCGCCTGCTGGTCGAGACCGACGCGCCCTATCTCGCGCCCCTGCCCCACCGCGGCAAGCGCAACGAACCCGCCTACGCCGCCGACACCGCCCGCCGGATCGCCGACCATCTCGGCGAGGACCCCGCCGCCTTCGCCGCCCAGACCTCCGCCAACTTCGACCGGCTGTTCGCCAAAGCCGCCGCCTGGAACCCGCGCTAGTGGCCGTCCTGCGCGCCACCATCCTCGGCTGCGGCTCGTCCGCCGGGGTGCCCCGGATCGGCGGCGACTGGGGCGCCTGCGACCCCGCCAACCCCAAGAACGCGCGCCGCCGCTGCTCGATGCTGGTCGAGCGCCGCGACGGCGACGCGGTCACCCGCGTCCTGATCGACACCTCGCCGGACCTGCGCGCCCAGCTGCTCGACGCCGGCGTCGGCACGCTCGACGGCGTGGTCTTCACCCATCCGCACGCCGACCATGTCCACGGCATCGACGACCTGCGCGTGGTGGTGTTCAACCGCCGCGCCCGGCTGCCGGCCTGGGCCGACGCCGACACCACCGAGGCGCTGATCTCGCGCTTCGCCTACGCCTTCGTCCAGCCGGCGGGCAGCGCCTATCCGCCGATCCTCGACCTCAACCTGATCGACGGCGCCTTCGCGGTGGACGGCCCCGCCGGCCCCATCCCCTTCGCGCCGGTCCGGGTCCGCCACGGCGGCATCGACGCGCTCGGCTTCCGCATCCACGACCTCGCCTATATCCCCGACGTCTCCGACCTGCCCGACGCCGCCTGGGCGCAGCTGGCCGGCCTCGACACGCTGGTGCTCGACGCCCTGCGCCGCAAGCCGCACCCGACCCATGTCCATCTCGACCGCAGCCTGGAATGGATCGCCCGCCTCGCGCCCCGCCGCGGCGTGCTCACCAACATGCACAACGACCTCGACTACGCCACGCTGGCCGCCGAAATCCCGCCCCATGTCATCCCCGCCCACGACGGCCTCACCCTGGACTTCGCCCTGTGATCCTCACGCTGCTGACCGTCGTGCTGCCCGTCTTCATGGTGATGGGCGCGGGCTACGCCGCCACGCGCAGCGGCCTGTTCAAGCCCGGCGCCGTCGACGGGCTGATGGTCTACGCCCAGAGCTTCGCGGTGCCCTGCCTGCTGTTTCGCGGCATCGCCGAGCTCGACCTCGGCGCCAATTTCGACTGGCGGCTGCTGCTGTCGTTCTACAGCGGCGCGATCCTGTGCTTCGCCATCGCCATCGCCGCCGAGCGCCGCATCTTCGGCCGCCGCCCCGGCGAGGCCGTCGCCATCGGCTTCGGCGCGCTGTTCTCCAACTCGCTGCTGCTCGGCATCCCGATCATGGCGCGCGCCTACGGCGCCGGCTCGCTCTCGCCGAACTTCGCGATCATCGCCATCCACGCGCCGCTCCTGTACCTGATCGGCATCACGGTGATGGAGTTCACCCGCGCCGACGGCCGCGGCCTCGCCGGCACCGCCCGGGCGGTGGCGGGCTCGATGTTCCGCAACGCGCTGATGATCGGCCTCGCCCTCGGCTTCGCGGTGAACTTCTCCGGGATCGCGCTGCCCGAGCCGGTCCGCGTCGCCGTCGACATGATGGCCGACAGCGCCCTGCCCGCCGCCCTCTTCGGCGTCGGCGGCGTGCTGACCCGCTACGCCATCCGCGCCTCGCTCGGCGAGGCCGGCCTGATCGCGGCGCTCTCGCTGATCCTGCATCCCGCCATCGCCTACGGCCTGTCGCATTTCGCCTTCGGCCTGTCCCCCGAGTTCGTCCGCTCGGCCGTGGTCACCGCCGCGATGGCCCCCGGCGTCAACGCCTATGTCTTCGCCAGCCTCTACGCCCGCGGCCAGGCCCAGGCCGCCAGCACGGT
>CAYTMB010000392.1:0-2906 GCA_964438465.1 uncultured Rhodovulum sp.
GGTTCGACACCGGCGACATTGCGCGGATGGACGAGCAGGGGTACATTCGCATCTGCGGCCGGTCGAAGGACGTCATCATCCGCGGCGCCGAGAACATCCCCGTCGTCGAAGTCGAGAGCCTTCTCTACAAGCACCCGGCCGTCTTGATGGTCGCGATCGTTGCCTATCCCGACGAGCGCCTCGGCGAGCGCGCCTGCGCTTTCGTCGTACCCAAGCCCGGCCAGACGTTGACTTTCGAGGAGATGGTCAGCTTCCTCGAGGGCCAGCATCTGGCGCGGCAGTATTTCCCGGAACGACTGGAGGTGCGTGACCAGCTTTCCTCGACCGCCTCGGGCAAGATCCAGAAATTTGCTCTGCGCAACGAGTTGAAGGTCGAATACGAGGCGCGGAAGAAATGAGCGCGGATCTTCTCCGGGCGCCGCGGGTCGCCGTGACCGGGGCGGGTGGGCCGATGGGCCGCGCGGTCGTCCGCCGTCTCTTGCGGGGCGGGGCACGCCGCCTCGCTCTGACCGACATCTCGGGCACGCGCCTGGAAGGGGCGGCGGCAGCGCTGCGCGCCGAGTCGCCAGACGTGGAGATCGCCGCCCTGCGCGGCGACGTGACCCGCGCAGGGGAGGCGGGTGCCTTCGCCGAGGCGGCGCTCGCTGCGCTCGGCGGAATCGACGTGCTGGTGAACACGGTGGGCGGGCTGCGATCGAAGCGGCTCTACACGCCGCTCCTTGAGATGTCCGAGGGGCAGTGGCGGGAAACCTTCGATCTCAACCTTATGGGTTGCTTTCACCTGGTCCGCGCCTTCGCGCCCGGGATGATGGAGCGCGGCGCGGGCCGGATCGTCAATTTCGCCACCATCGTCTATGGCGGTGAGAACGGACAGGCCGACTATGCAGCCGCCAAGGCGGCGGTCGCCTCGCTCACGCGCTCGCTTGCGGCGGAGCTGGCGCCGGCGGTTACGGTGAACGCCGTCGCGCCTGGCCTGACCCGCACTTCTGTCACCGAAGACATGCCGCAGGAAGAGGCCGCGCGCCTGGTCGGCGCCGCCTTCCACCGCCGCATGGCCGAACCCGAGGAGATCGCCGAGGCGGTGGCCTTCTTCGCGTCGGAGCCTGCACGTTTCGTTACCGGCGAGATCCTTTCCGTTTCGGGCGGGATCCGCCCGCACCTCTGAGGTACCATGTCCGATACCGTTCGCATCACGCTCGACGGCCGGGTGGCGCTCGTCACCATCGACAACCCGCCGGTCAACGTGACCTCGCAGGCCGTGCGCGCGGGGCTGATGTCGGCGCTCGACGCGGCCGAGGCCTCGGGGGCGGAGCGCGTCGTGCTGACCGGCGCGGGGCGCGCTTTCGTGGCGGGGGCCGACGCCAGGGAGTTCGATGCCTCCCCGGAGCCGCCGCACCTGCCCGATGTCGTCGCGCGGATCGAAAGCTTTCCGATCCCGGTCGTCGCCGCGATCAACGGCGCGGCCTTGGGAGGCGGGCTCGAACTGGCGTTGGCGTGCGCTGCGCGGGTGGCAGCGCCCGGGGCGACGCTGGGTCTGCCCGAGGTCACCCTGGGGGTCGTTCCCGGCGCGGGCGGCACACAGCGTCTGCCGCGACTGATCGGCTTCGGACCGGCGCTGTCGCTGATTTCCGAGGGCCGAGTAATTGGCGCGGAGGAGGCATTCGATATCCGGCTGGTCGATGCGACGTCCGATGACCCGGTGGCGGCCGCCTCGGCCCTTGCCTTGTCCGGACGCGCGGCAACGGGGGCGTTGCCCAATCCCGCGACGGACGCCGCGGCCCAGGCGGAGGCGTGCGAGCAGGCCGGCAAGCGTGCGAGCGGTCAGATCGCCCCCTTGAAGGCGATTGAACTGGTCGAGGCCGCGGCGCGACTGCCGCTGGCCGAGGGGCTGGCGCTCGAGCGCGAAACCTTCCTCGCGCTCAAAACCTCCGATCAGGCCGCCGCGCTGCGCCATGTGTTCTTTGCCGAGCGCGCGGCGATGGGTCTCGGGCGCAAGGGCGGCGCCAAGATCGACAGCGCCGTCGTCGTCGGCGGCGGCACGATGGGGGCCGGCATCGCCTACGCGCTCGCCGGCATCGGCATCGACATCGCGCTGGTCGAGACCGACTCCGCCGGCCTCGAAAAGGCGAGGGCCAACGTCGGCAAGCTCTACGGCGAGGCCGTCTCGCGCGGCAAGGCGACGGCCGAGGCCGCCGCTGCCGAGCAGGCCGCGCGCTTCCGCTTCCACGTCGGCTACGAGGCGCTGCCGCCCGCCGACATCGCCATCGAGGCGGTGTTCGAGGACCTGGCGGTGAAGCGCGCGGTCTTCGCGGCGTTGGACGCCGCGCTCCCCGAGACCGCGATTCTCGCCACCAACACCTCCTACCTCGACGTCAACCGCATCGCCGAGGCCGTCCGCCGCCCGGGCCGCTTCCTCGGTCTCCACTTCTTCAGCCCGGCGCACCTGATGAAGCTGCTCGAGGTGGTGAAGGGCCGCGAGACCTCGCCCGAGACCCTTGCTACCGCGCTGCGTCTCGGGTCGCGCTTGAAGAAGATCCCTGTCCTCGCCGGGGTCTGCGACGGCTTCATCGGCAACCGCATCCTGACGCGCTACCGCCAGGTCTGCGACGTGATGCTGATCGAGGGCGCCTTGCCCTGGCAGATCGACGCCGCCATGCGCGGCTTCGGCATGGCGATGGGCCCCTACGAGGTGCAGGATCTCTCCGGCCTCGACATCGCCTACGCCAACCGCAAGCGGCTTGGCTGGCGCACGAAGGAGGGCTTCCGCTACGTCCCCATCGCCGATCGCATCGTCGAGGAGACCAGCCGGCTCGGGCGCAAGACCGGCGCGGGCTGGTACGACCACGACGGCAGACCCACGCCTTCGGCGGTGATCGAGGCGATCGTGGTGGAGGAATCCGCCCGTG
>CAYTMB010000393.1:0-2902 GCA_964438465.1 uncultured Rhodovulum sp.
GCGCCGCGGGCGGGCGGGGGCCGCGGGCGCGACGCCGACGCGGCGCTTTGGCGCGGGCGGGGCGTCACAGCCGGTCGCGCAGGCTGAACCAGGTCATCGCCAGCGCCAGCAGCGGCCAGCGCAGGGCGGGGCCGCCGGGGAAGGGGCGCTGCGGCAGGCCGGCGAAGACGTCGAAGCGGGTCGCGTCGCCGGCGACGGCCTCGGCCATCAGCTTGCCGGCGAGGGTGGCGATCGCGACGCCGTGGCCGGAGTAGCCGGCGGCGGAGAAGGTCGCGGCGTCGAGGCGCTGGAAGGCGGGCATCCGGTTGGTGGTGATCGCCAGCGTGCCGCCCCAGGCGTGGGTCAGCGCGAGGTCGGCGAGGCCGGGATAGACCCCGAGCAGGCGCGGGCGGACCACGGCGGCGATGTCGGCGGGGAAGCGGTAGCCGTAGCTCTCGCCGCCGCCGAACAGCAGGCGGCGGTCGGCGGTCAGCCGCCAGTAGTTCACCACGAAGCGCGAATCCGCGGCCGCGACGTCGCCGGGGATCAGCGCGCGGGCGCGGTCCTCGCCCAGCGGCGCGGTGGCGACGATGAAGTTGTTGATCGGCATCACCCGCGCCGCGATCCCGGGCTCGAGGTCGCCGTGGTAGCCGTTGGTGGCGAGCAGGACGTGGCGGGCGGTCACCGCGCCGCGGGCGGTGGCGACGCGGGCGCCGGTCCGGGCGGTCACGCGGCTGGTCTCGAAGATGCGGACGCCGGCGGCGGCGGCGGCGCGGGCGAGGCCGCGGGCGTAGTCGAGCGGATGCAGATGGGCGGCGTCGAGGTAGTGCAGGCCGCCGTGATAGGCTTCGGTGCCGAGCGCGGCGGCGGTCGCGGCGCGGTCGAGCGGGACGACCCGGTGGTGGTCGTAGGCGCGGGCGAGATGCTCGGCGTAGGCGTGGTAGTCGGCGACGTAGCCGGGCCGGTGCGCGGCGTAGACGATGCCGGGGCGCAGGTCGCAGGCGATGGCGTGGCGGGCGATCAGGTCGCGGACCAGGGCGCGGGCCTCCTCGGCGAGGTCCCAGAGCGCGCGGGCGCGGGTCATGCCGGCGGCCTGCTCCAGCCAGTCCTGGTCCCGGCGCTGGCCGGGGCCGACCTGGCCGCCGTTGCGCCCCGAGGCGCCCCAGCCGACGCGGTTCGCCTCGAGAAGGACCACGTCGAAGCCGGCTTCGGCGAGGTGCAGCGCGGCGGAGAGGCCGGTGTAGCCGCCGCCGACGATGGCTACGTCGGCCGTGACCTCGCCCTCCAGCGCGGGAAAGGGCGCGAGGGGGGCGGCGGTCTCGGCGTACCAGCTGGCCGGGTGCGCGCCGGGCCGGTCGTTGGCGGTCAGCAGGTCGAGTCCGGCCATCCGTCCTATCTCCGCGCGGAAAAGCGTATCACGTTGTGACGCTAGTCATGCATCTGATTTTGCACGACAATAAAGTTATCCACAGGCTTATCCACAAGCTGAGCCGCCATTCACGTTTTGGCGCCAACTCATAACGCGCCGCGCCAACGCGGGTCAGCGGGATGGCTTCGCAGCCGCGAGGCTCAGTAGAGCGAAAAGATGGCGGGCAGGTAGCCCGCCTCGTGCAAGTCTTCGATGACCTCGGTCAGCGGAACCGCCAGCAGGAACACGCTGCCGTCGCGGAGCGTGCGCCAGAGGCTGACCGAGGTGAACTCGTAGGTCGCCGCCGTCTCCCGCCAGAGGTTTGGCCGAGGCAGGAAGCGCGGCGTGCGGGCGCGGTAGAGACGGTACGTCTCGCCGAAACGGCCTTCGAGGAACGCTTCCTCGCGCCGGACCACGACCGCGAAGATCGCCCAGCACAGCACGCCGCCGATCAGCCCGAAGGTATACATTCCAGTCTGAAGCCCGACGCCGACGGCCCCGAGGATCGAGGCGGTGTAGAGCGGATTGCGGCACAGGCTGTACGGCCCGTCCATGACGAGCTGCGCGCTCTTGCGGTCGCCGATGTAGAGAGTGCACCAGAGGCGCGCCATGATCGCCCCGATGATGGCCATGAATCCGCCGAGCTCGGCCAAGTTGTGGAGCGTCGTGCCCCCTTGCTCGCGCGGGGCGATCACGAGGAGGGTGGCGGCGAAAGCGAATATGGCGGCGATCACCACCTGGCGGCGCAGGTTCTGCACACGCCCGAGCCCGCGTTCGTCGAGTGTCATCGGTTCCTCTGGTTTGAACCTGGTCCAGCCGGATATATCATGATCTTCCCCCGGCGCTAGCGCCAACGCGTCAGACGCTGAGCAGCAGGTGGGCGCGCTCCCAGGGGCTGATCACCTGGAGGAAGGTCTCGACCTCCTCGCGCTTGATCGCCTTGTAGAGCGCGCAGAATTCCTCGCCGAGGATGGCGGTGATCTCGGGGCCGTTCTCGAACAGGTCGAGCGCCGCGAGCAGGTCGCGCGGCAGCGCGCGCGCGCGGTGGTAGGCCTCGCCCGCCACCGCCTCGCGCGGGTTCAGCCGGTCCTTCATGCCGAGATAGCCGCAGGCGAGCGAGGCGGCCAGCGCGAGATAGGGGTTGCAGTCCATGCCGACCACGCGGTTCTCGATCCGGCGCGACTCCGGCCCGGAGATCGGCACCCTTATGCCGGTGGTGCGGTTGTCGGGGCCCCATTCGAGGTTGATCGGCGCGGCGCCGCCCGGCACGAAGCGGCGGTAGCTGTTCACATAGGGCGCCAGCATGCAGATCACGTTCGGCAGGTGGCGCTGGAGCCCGGCGATGAAGCTGTAGAACAGGTCGGTCGCCTCGCCGCCCGGGCCGTTGAACACGTTGCGGCCGGTCGCAACGTCGAGTACCGACTGGTGGATATGCATCGCCGAGCC
This sequence comes from uncultured Rhodovulum sp., assembly GCA_964438465.1. Taxonomy (GTDB): domain Bacteria; phylum Pseudomonadota; class Alphaproteobacteria; order Rhodobacterales; family Rhodobacteraceae; genus Amaricoccus. The sequence continues at coordinate 2,834 of CAYTMB010000393.1, forward strand.
GGGTTCGTCCTGCATCGGCTTGGCCATGAAGGTGGCGAAGCAGTTGTTGCGCAGCGCCGCCTCGCGGAT
>CAYTMB010000394.1:0-2898 GCA_964438465.1 uncultured Rhodovulum sp.
TCCGGGGCGCTCGTTTTTCGAAGGGGCGCGACCTGGGGCGATCAAACGGAGTTCGGATCAACCAGGCGCCGACGGTCGCGGCGATGCGCGCCTGCATCGGCGCAGCCCGGCGTCCCGGCAGCTTGACCGTGAGTGGCGGGGACGAAGATCGACAGGCTCGGTTCGAGAACGCCACTGGACAGGATCCGGGCGGGCGCCGATACGGTCGCGGCCGGATCGAAGCGGCCCCGGAGGCGCGCTTGGCCTTTCTTTCGAATGGATGAACGCCGCTCGGATTATACCGTGATATCAGTCATGTAGCGAGAGTCGCACGCGTGCGACTCTCCGGCTTCTCCGCCCCGGCGCCGGCGAGCCGCCCGCTCGGAGGCCGCATGGCCGGAGCCGCCGCCCGGCGGGTCGGATCAGACCCGACCGTGGCAGTGCTTGAACTTCTTGCCGGAGCCGCAGGGGCAGGCGTCGTTGCGGCTGGTCGTCTGCGCCCAACGGGCGGCCTCCTCGGCGTCGGCGGGACCCGCCGGCGCCTCGGCGGCGCCGGCCGTGGCCATCGCGGGAATCCGCGCCGCCGGCTCGGCGGCCGCGGGCGCGTCGACCGGCCGGGACGCGGCGCGCGCGGCTTCGGCGCGGGCCTGGATTTCGGCGATCATCGTCTGCTGTTCCTGCTGGGTCATGATCTGGACATGCGCCAGCATCCGGGTGACCTCGGAGCGCAGCTTGTTCAGCAGCGCCTCGAACAGCTGGAAGGCCTCGGACTTGTACTCGTTCAGCGGATCGCGCTGGGCATAGCCGCGGAAGCCGACGACGCTGCGCAGGTGGTCGAGCGTCACCAGATGCTCGCGCCAGTTGCGGTCGATGGTCTGCAGCAGCACCTGCTTCTCGATGGCGCGCATGGTCTCGGCGCCGTAGCGCTCGGTCTTGGCCGCCATCGCCCGATCGGCCTCGGCGGTCAGCCGCTCGCGGATCAGTTCGTCGTCGACGCCCTCCTCGTCGGCCCAGTCGGCCAGCGGCAGGTCGAGGCCGAAGGTCTCGCGCACCTTCACGGTCAGGCCGTCGATGTCCCACTGGTCGGCGTAGGCCCGCAGCGGCACATGCTCGGCCACCAGATCCTCGACGACTTGGTGGCGCATGTCGCCGACCACGTCGGACAGATCCTCGGCCTCCATGATCTCGCGGCGCTGGCTGAAGATCGCCTTGCGCTGGTCGTTCATCACGTCGTCGTATTTCAGCAGGTTCTTGCGGATGTCGAAGTTGCGCGCCTCGACCTTGCCCTGCGCCTTCTCCAGCGCCTTGTTCACCCAGGGATGGACGATCGCCTCGCCCTCCTTCATGCCCAGCCGGTTGAGCATCGACTCGAGCCGGTCCGAGCCGAAGATCCGCATCAGGTCGTCCTCGAGGCTGAGATAGAAGTTCGTCCGCCCCGGGTCGCCCTGACGGCCCGAGCGGCCGCGCAGCTGGTTGTCGATGCGCCGGCTCTCGTGGCGCTCGGTGGCGAGGACATAGAGCCCGCCGGACGCGATCACCCGGGTCTTCGCCTCGGCGATCTCGGCCTCGATCGCGGCGCGGCTGGCGGCGGGGTCGATCGCCTCGCCCGCGGCCTCCGCCGCTTCCAGCGCCTCGATCACCCGCATCTCGACGTTGCCGCCGAGCTGGATGTCGGTGCCGCGCCCCGCCATGTTCGTGGCGATGGTCACCGCGCCGGGGCGCCCGGCGTCGGCGACGATCTTGGCCTCCTGCTCGTGGTAGCGCGCGTTCAGCACGTTGTGCGGCACGTTCGCGGCCTTGAGCATCTCCGACAGCGCCTCGGATTTCTCGATCGAGGTGGTGCCGACCAGGATCGGCTGGCCCGCCTTGCTCGCCCGCGCGATCTCCTCGACGATGGCGGCGTTCTTCTCCCGCGCGGAGCGGAACACCTGATCGTCGTGATCGACGCGGATCACCGGCATGTTGGTCGGGACCTCCACCACGCCGAGGCCGTAGATCTCGGCGAACTCCTCGGCTTCGGTCGAGGCGGTGCCGGTCATGCCGCCCAGCTTCTCGTAGAGGCGGAAATAGTTCTGGAAGGTCACGCTGGCGAGGGTGACGTTCTCCGGCTTGATCTGGACGGCTTCCTTGGCCTCGATCGCCTGGTGCAGCCCGTCCGACAGCCGCCGCCCGGTCATCATCCGGCCGGTGAACTCGTCGATCAGCATCACCTCGCCGCCGCGCACGATGTAGTCCTTGTCGCGCTTGAACAGCACATGCGCCCGCAGCGCCTGGGTGACATGGTGGACGATGGTGGTGGACTCGGGGTCGTAGAGCGTCGCGTCCTCGGCCAGCATCCCCAGCGCGCGCAGCCGCTGCTCGACGAATTCGTTGCCGTCCTCGGTCAGCGTCGTGGTCCGCGCCTTCTCGTCGAGGTCGTAGTGCTCGGGCTTCAGCTCCGGGATCACCTTGTCGATGGCGGTGTAGAGTTCCGAGCGGTCCTGGCTCGGGCCGGAGATGATCAGCGGCGTGCGCGCCTCGTCGATCAGGATCGAGTCGACCTCGTCGACGATCGCGAAGAAGTGGTCGCGCTGGTGCACCTGCGCGAGGTCCGACTTCATGTTGTCGCGCAGGTAGTCGAAGCCGAGCTCGTTGTTGGTCGCATAGGTCACGTCGGCGGCGTAGGCGGCCTTCTTGTCCTCCTCCGCCATCCCCGGCACCACGATCCCGACGGTCAGCCCGAGCGCGTGATAGACGAGGCCCATCCATTCGGCGTCGCGCTTCACGAGATAGTCGTTCACCGTGACGACATGCACGCCGCGCCCGGCCAGCGCGTTGAGATAGACCGGCAGCGTCGCCATCAGCGTCTTGCCTTCGCCGGTCTTCATCTCGGCGATGTTGCCCTGATGCAGGAAGATGCCGCCCATCAGCTGCACGTCG
>CAYTMB010000395.1:0-2882 GCA_964438465.1 uncultured Rhodovulum sp.
GGCGCGTTGCCGCGCCAGCCCAGGCAGGCGCGCACCGATTACAGACCGACGGGGAAGCCCGGCGCCCCTCGCCCTCCGCGCTCACGCGCTCCGGGCGACCGGATCGCGCGGGGCAATGCCCCGCTGATGCGATCCGGGGCGCGCACATCGCTCGAAGGGGGCGCGATCCGAGGCGATCGAATGGCGTTCGCATGAGCGGCCCGCGCGCCCCGCTGCCGCCGGACGCCGCGCGGGCCGCGGTGATGCGGGCGGTCCGCGGGCGCGACACCGGACCCGAGCTGGCGGTGCGGCGGATGCTGCACGCGGCCGGCTACCGCTTCCGGTTGCAGCGCGCGGATCTGCCGGGCAAGCCCGACGTGGTGTTCCCCGCCCGCCGCGCGGTCGTGTTCGTGCACGGCTGCTTCTGGCACGGCCACGACTGCAAGCGCGGGGCGCGCGCGCCGCGGCGCAACGCCGACTACTGGTCCGCCAAGATCGCCCGCAACATGGCGCGCGACGCCGAGGTGGCCGCGGCGCTCGGCGCGCTCGGCTGGCGCCGCCATGTCGTCTGGGAATGCGCGCTGCGCGATCCGGCGGCGGTCGCGGCCGGGCTGCGGGCGTTTCTCGGACCGCCGGGACGCGCGGGCGCCGGCTGAGCCGGCGAATCGCCGGCGGCGGGCCGCCGCCGCCGCGGCTCGCGCGGAGTTGATTTTGCGATGCGGGGTGATATGCTGCAAATGCGAACAGATCCGAACGACGGCGCGCAGATTCGAAGGAGAGCAGCATGAGCACGACCGACACCAGGGCGCGGGTGCGCGCGATTCTCGAAGAGGAGCTGGGCGAGTTCCGGCCGTTCGCCGAGCTGCCGGTCACCGAGATCGAGGCGATGGCCGCCCGGCTGACCCGGGCGCTGGAGCCGGTGCTGGCGGCGCGGCTCGCCGAGGTGCGGCGCGACGCCGCCTGAGGCCGGCGCGCGCCCGCCCGGCGCGCGCTTGCGCAGACCGCGCGCGCCGGTCAATGCTGTGCGGCGCAACAGAGCGGAGCGCCGCAATGGACCTCTCCGAACCACAGACCGCCGAGACGGCGGTCCCGCCCGGCGGCCGCCGCCGCTTGCGCGAGCGGGTGAAATGGGCGGTCCGCCTTTCCCTGCGCCGGGCGGTGAGCGAAGCGCAGTTCGGCGTGCTCTACGCCTGGCATTGGGTGATGGGCCCGCCGCGGGTGCTGCGGTTCCGCTACGAGATGAACGCCCGGCTGCTGCGGGCGTTCGGCGCCAAGATCGGCGAGGACGTGCGCATCCTGTCGCCGGTCACGCTGAACCTCGTCATGCACAGCTACCGCAATCTCACGGTCGGCGACTGCTGCATCATCAACGGCAACAACTTCCTCGACCTGAGCGAGGCGATCACGCTCGAGGACTACGTCAGCCTCGGTCCGGGGGTGATCGTGATGACGCACAACCGGTTCAACCGGAACGCCTTCCTGGAGAAGCGGCTGTCGCGGATGTGCGGGCGCAAGCCGGTCCTCATCAAGGCCGGCGCCGGGATCAAGGCCAATGCGCTGATCCTGCACGGCGTCACCATCGGCGAAAGCGCGGTGGTCGCGGGCGCCTCGGTCGTCATCAAGGACGTGCCCGCCCGGCATTTCGTGAGCGGCGCGCCGGCGGTGACGCGCACCGTGCTGGGATGAGCCGCCGCCGGGCCGGGGCGGGCGGCGGCGGTCCGCCGACGGCGATGCGGGCGGTGGACCGGCCGCAATTTCGCGTATAGGTTGTATGGGGCGGACATGCGGGCGGGGCTTGCCGGGCCGGCCGCGCAGTCATATGTGCCGGGGTGTTGCGGCCGGGTTCGACCGTCACTAAAGCTTCGGGGCAAGCGGAGCGATGGGCCGGCGGCCCCCGCAGGACAAGGATCGACCATGAACGACCCCGTTGAGACCTACATGAACCTCGTCCCGATGGTGGTCGAGCAGACGGCGCGCGGCGAACGCGCCTACGACATCTATTCGCGCCTGCTGAAGGAGCGGATCATCTTCGTGGCCGGCCCGGTGCACGACAACATGGCGACGCTGATCGTGGCGCAGCTGCTGTTCCTCGAGGCCGAGAATCCGAAGAAGGAAATCTCGATGTACATCAACAGCCCGGGCGGGGTGGTGACCTCGGGGCTGTCGATCTACGACACCATGCAGTACATCCGCCCGCCGGTCTCGACCCTGTGCTGCGGCCAGGCCGCCTCGATGGGCTCGCTGCTGCTGACCGCCGGCGCCAAGGGCATGCGCTACAGCCTGCCCAACAGCCGGATCATGGTGCACCAGCCCTCGGGCGGCTTCCAGGGCCAGGCGACCGACATCATGATCCACGCGCGCGAGACCCAGGCGCTCAAGGACCGGCTGAACCAGATCTATGTCGAGCACACCGGCCAGACCTTCGAGACCGTCGAGGCGGCGCTGGAGCGCGACCGCTTCATGACCGCGCAGGACGCCAAGGACTGGGGCCTGATCGACGACATCGTCGAGAAGCGCCCCACCGAGATGACCGCCGCGTGACGCGGCGCGGAGCGGGCGCCGGGCGGCGCCCTTTGGGCTTGTAATTGGCGCGGCAAGCATGTTCCTATGACCCGTCGCGCAGGGCGTGCGGCCCTGATCGGGGTGTGGCGCGGAACGGAATGGCGCGAGCCGGAGGCGAAAAATGAGCAAATCGAGCGGCGGCGACGCAAAAAACACCCTCTACTGCTCGTTCTGCGGCAAGAGCCAGCATGAGGTCCGCAAGCTGATCGCGGGCCCGACCGTGTTCATCTGCGACGAATGCGTCGAGCTCTGCATGGACATCATCCGCGAGGAGACCAAGAGCAATCTGGTCAAGTCGTCGGACGGCGTGCCGACCCCGCACGAGATCTGCAAGGTGCTCG
>CAYTMB010000396.1:0-2879 GCA_964438465.1 uncultured Rhodovulum sp.
CCGCCGTCGGCCTGCAGCACGTCGCAGTCCACCGTGATCTGCCGCTCGCCCAGCGCGACCCGGTCGACGCCGGCGCGCAGGCTGCGCCCGATCAGCCGCTGGATCTCGATCGTCCGCCCGGTCTGCTTGCCCGCCGTCGCCTCGCGCCGGTTGCGGCTGGTGGTGGCCCGCGGCAGCATCCCGTATTCCGCCGTCACCCAGCCCAGCCCGGTCTTGCGCAGGAACGGCGGCACGCTTTCCTCGAGGCTCGCGGTGCACAGCACATGCGTCTCGCCCATGCGGATCAGGCACGAGCCCTCGGCATGGCGCGACACGCCGGTCTCGATGCTCAGGTCTCGCAGCGCATCGGGGGCGCGGCCGGAGGGGCGCATGGCGTGTTCCTTCTCGTGACTGTCGGTGGCCGCCTCATAGCGACTGACCGTGCATGCGTCCAGACGCCGGCGCGCCGTCGCGATTGACCGGCCCGCGCCGCGCGCCTACATCCAGAGGGCATCGCCGCCGCCAAAGGCCGCCCGTGACCGCACCGCGCTCTCCGCTCGCCGAGATGAACGACCGCAGCCGCGAGGTGTTTCGCCGGCTGGTCGAGACCTATCTCGACACCGGCGACCCGGTCGGCTCGCGCACGCTGGCCCGGGCGCTGCCCGAGGGCGTGTCCCCGGCGACGATCCGCAACGTGATGCAGGATCTCGAACAGCTCGGCCTGCTCGACAGCCCGCACGCCAGCGCCGGCCGCATCCCGACCCAGCTCGGGCTGCGGCTGTTCGTCGACGGCATCCTCGAGGTCGGCGACGTCTCCGGCCCCGAGCGCGCCGAGATCGAACGCTCGCTCGGCGGCGGCGCCGAACGCGACATCGGCGGCATCCTCGACCGCGCCGGCGAGATGCTCTCGGGCCTGACCCACGGCGCCAGCCTCGTGCTCGCGCCCAAGACCTCGGCCCCGATCAAGCATATCGAATTCGTCTCGCTGGCGCCCGACCGCGCGCTGGTGGTGCTGGTCACCGCCGACGGCGCCGTGGAGAACCGGCTGTTCACCCCGCCCGTCGGCCTGACGCCCTCGGCGATGCAGACGGCGGCGAACTTCCTCAACGCCATCCTGCAGGGCCGCACCCTCGGCGAGATGCGCGGCACCGTCGCCGCCGAGATCGCCCGCCGCCGCGCCGAGCTCGACGCCCTGTCCACCAGCCTGATCGAGGACGGCATCGCGGTCTGGTCCACCGACCCCGACGGCGCCCGCGACCGGCTGATCGTGCGTGGCCGGGCGCATCTGATCGACGGCGCCGAGGACGCCGCCCAGCTCGAGCGCATCCGCTCGCTGTTCGACGACCTCGAGCGCAAACGCGATCTCGCGCAACTGCTCGACCTCACCGAGGGCGGCGACGGCGTGCGGGTGTTCATCGGATCCGAGAACAAGCTTTTTTCACTTTCGGGTTCCTCTCTGGTGGTGTCTCCCTATATGAATGCGGATCGGAAAATCATCGGAGCGGTCGGTGTGATCGGCCCGACGCGGCTGAATTACGCACGGATCGTGCCGATCGTGGACTACACCGCCCAGCTGGTCGGCCGGCTGGTGTCGGACCGCAGCAAGGGCTAACGAGGCGAAAATGGCGAAACACCGCAAGACCGACGATCTGGACGACGGATTCCTCGACGACATCGAGGCGATCCTCGACGAGGATCTGGAGGTCGAGGCCGAGGCGATCGAAGCCGACGAGATCGGCGCGCTGCGCGCCGAGGCCGCCGAGTCGCGGGACCGCCTGCTGCGCGCGCTCGCCGAGACCGAGAACCTGCGCAAGCGCGCCGAGCGCGACCGCCGCGACGCCGAGGTCTACGGCGCGACCCGGTTCGCCCGCGACCTGCTGCCGGTCTACGACAGCTTCGCGCGCGCGCTCGACAGCGCCACCGACACCGCCCGCGCCGCCGCGCCGGGCCTGATCGAGGGCATCGAGCTGACCCGGCGCGCGCTGCTCGCCGCCTTCGAGAAGGCGAAGATCATCCCGATCGACCCGCAGCCCGGCGACCGGTTCGACCCCAACCTGCACCAGGCGATGTTCGAGGCGCCGCTGCCCGGGACCAAGGCCGGCGAGATCATCCAGGTGCTGGGCGTCGGCTTCACCATCGGCGACCGCCTGCTGCGCCCCGCGCAGGTCGGCGTGTCCTCCGGCGGCCCGGCCATGCCCAAGCCGAACGGCGGCGAAGCCTGACGCCGGCCGATCAGCCGAGCCACAGATAGCGCCAGCCGATCCAGCCGACTTCGAGAACGATGGCCAGGGCGGCGAAGGCCGCGTGAAACCGTCGGTCGCGGATGCGCATCGCCGCGAGCGCGAGCCCGGCGAGCATAATCTGCCGGATCGGGTACAGCGGCCCGAGGGCGCGCAGGTGGCCCGCGCCCTTCAGCGCGCTGTCGGCGAGATCGACCAGCAGCAGCGCCGCGAGCAGGCCGTAGAACCAGTCCTGGCGCGCGTGGAAATACCCGGCGTAGCCGGCGTAGTCGTCCAGCTTGTCCGGGTACAGCACGACGCAGGTGAAGTAGTACAGCGCCGCGTAGAGGATCACGAACACATAGGCCGGGAAGCTCCAGCGCGGCAGGGCGGACAGGCCGAACTCGAACCACCAGAAATGCAGCACCGCGAGCAGCAGGTAGGCCGTCCACGCGATATGGACCGGATAGATCCGCTCGGTCTTGGGGTGCTGGACGAACCGCGCGAGCCCGCCCAGCAGGCGCGTCACGCTGAGCCCGGTCACGACGCCGATGATCACCCGGACGTGAAAGAACTGGTCGTGCGGGGTCACCGGATCCATGCATCAGCCTCCGAAGTCTCGGGCCGGGAGTGTCGCGGCTGCGACTTCCCGGGGCAAGGGGTTCACCCCGGCAGCAACCC
>CAYTMB010000397.1:0-2879 GCA_964438465.1 uncultured Rhodovulum sp.
CTCGGGCTGATCGACGTCACCCGGTTCGAGAAGACCGACCTGTTCGTGTGAAGGGGCCGCCCGTGCATCGCAACCGCAGCCAGCCGCTCGCCGAGCTTCCCGTCGTCGCCCCGGCCTCCGCGCCGGACGCGCTCTACACCGACGCCGCCGAGGCGGTCGCCGAATTGCAGCGGCGCTACGGCGCCGCCACCGAGTTCCTGCGCCGGCATTTCGCCCGGGTGATGGCCGGCGAGCGGCCCGAAGGCCGCTACCGCGCGTATTACCCGATGGTCAGCATCACCACCGGCAGCTTCGCCAAGGTCGACAGCCGGCTGTCCTTCGGCCATGTCACCGAGCCCGGGACCTACGCCACCAGCATCACCCGGCCGGATCTGTTCGCGGGCTATCTCACCCAGCAGATCGGGCTCTTGATCCAGAACCACGGCATGCCGGTGCGGATCGGCGACAGCGACACCGCCATCCCGCTGCATTTCGCGATGGACGAGGGCGCGCATGTCGAGGGCTCGATCCAGGACATGCTGCACCGGCCGCTGCGCGACGTGTTCGACGTGCCGGATCTGAACACCACCGACGATCACATCGTCAACGGCACGCCCCGGCTGGGCTCGGACGGGGCGCGGCCGCTGGCGCCCTTCACCGCCCAGCGCATCGACTACTCGCTGGCGCGGCTCGCGCATTACACCGCCACCAGCGCCGCGCATTTCCAGAACCATGTGCTGTTCACCAACTACCAGTTCTACATCGACGAATTCATCGACTACGCCCGCGCGGCGCTGGCCGACCCCGCGGCCGGCTACGAGGCCTTCGTCGAGCCGGGCAACGCCGTCACCACCCGCGCGGGCGCCATGGGGACGCCGCTGGCGCGGCAGCCGCAGATGCCGGCGTATCACCTGACCCGCGCCGACAACTCCGGCATCACCATGGTCAACATCGGCATCGGCCCGTCGAACGCCAAGACCATCACCGACCATGTCGCGGTGCTGCGCCCGCATGTCTGGCTGATGCTCGGGCATTGCGCCGGGCTGCGCAACTCGCAGTCGCTGGGCGACTATGTGCTGGCGCACGCCTATATGCGCGAGGACCATGTGCTCGACGACGACCTGCCGGTCTGGGTGCCGATCCCGCCGCTGGCCGAGGTGCAGGTGGCGCTGGAGAACGCGGTGGCCGAGGTGACCGGCCTCGCCGGGTTCGAGCTGAAGAAGATCATGCGCACCGGCACGGTCGCCACCATCGACAACCGCAACTGGGAGCTCGTCGACCAGTCCGGGCCGGTGGCGCGGCTGTCCCAGGCCCGCGCCATCGCGCTCGACATGGAGAGCGCCACCATCGCGGCGAACGGGTTCCGCTTCCGGGTGCCCTACGGCACGCTGCTCTGCGTCTCCGACAAGCCGCTGCACGGCGAGCTGAAGCTGCCGGGCATGGCGACGGCGTTCTACAAGCGCCAGGTCGCCCAGCATCTGCTGATCGGCATCCGTGCGATGGAATCGCTGCGCGACATGCCGCTGGAGCGGCTCCACTCGCGCAAGCTGCGCAGTTTCGACGAGACCGCGTTCCTGTAGGGCGCCGCAGCGTCAGGAGAGTTTTTTCTGCAACACTCACGTCCTGATTGTGCACGCCCCAGTAAAAAAAGGCGGTTTCCGCGCTTTCGGCGATTGAGTTCGCCGGCCCAAGTGTCTTAAGTGCCGGTCACGCCGGCGGGACCCGTCTCCGAAGGCGGCATTGTCCGGAACCAGGGAGCCCGAAATGACGCAAAAACCGATGACAAAAACCCAGCTCGTCGCCGCCCTCGCCGAAAACGCCGGCATGGACAAGGCCGCGGCCAATCGCGCGCTCGACGCGCTGACCGACATCGTGACCCGGGAAGTCGCCTCGGGCGGCGCGGTCAACCTGCCCGGCCTCGGCAAGTTCGCCTGCCGCGCCCGCCCGGAGCGGATGGTGCGCAATCCCTCGACCGGCGAGCAGATGCAGAAGCCGGCCGACCGCGTCGCCAAGGTGACCATCGCCAAGCAGCTCAAGGACGTCATCAACGCCTGATCGCGCCGCGCGCGCATCTGGCCGAGGCGAACGGGCCGCGCGAGAGGGCGCGGCCTGTTGCATTTCCGGGGGCAGGCAATGGATTGGCGGGCGCTCGCGCTCGGGGTGGCGTTCGTCGCGATGTGGAGCTCGGCCTTCACCTCGGCGCATGTCGTGGTGACCTACGCCCCGCCGTTCCTCGCGCTGTCGGTGCGGTTCTTCGTCTCGGGGTTGATCGCGCTCGGCATCGGCTGGGCGCTGGGCCAGCGCCTGCCGCGGGACCGCGCGCAATGGGTCGCGGTGGGGGTGTTCGGCCTGTGCCAGAACGCGCTCTATCTCGGGCTCAACTTTCTGGCGCTGCGCAGCCTCGACGCCAGCGTCGCGGTGATCATCGCCAGCCTGCTGCCGCTGGCGGTCGCCGCCCTCGCCCGGCTGGCGCTGGGCGAGCGGCTGTCGCCGCTGTCCGCGCTCGGCCTCGTCCTCGGCGTCGCCGGGGTGCTCGTCATCATGACCGCGCGGCTCCGGGCCGGCGCCGACCCGGTCGCGGTCGCGCTCTGCGTCGGGGCGCTGCTCGCGCTCGCCGTCGCGACGCTGCTGGTCCGCGGCGCCTCGGGCGCCGGCAATCTCTGGATCGTCGTCGGGCTGCAGATGCTGGTCGGCGGCCTGCTGCTGTCGCCGGTGGCGCTGGTCTTCGAGGACTGGCAGGTGCGCTGGACGGCGCCGCTGCTGATCGCCTTCGGCTACACCGTGCTGTTTCCCGGCCTCGCCGCGACGATGATCTGGTTCGTGCTGGTGCGCCGGATCGGCGCGACCCGCGCGGCGACCTTCCATTTCCTCAACCCGTTCTTCGGCATCGCCACCGCCGC
>CAYTMB010000398.1:0-2875 GCA_964438465.1 uncultured Rhodovulum sp.
CAAGCCGTTCGGCAAGGCCGACCGGTCGCGCTTCCTCGAGGCGCTGGAGCGCGAGCTGCGCGCGGCGGCGCGGGACCGGGCGGCGACGCGGCGCTAGCGCGGGGCGCGGCCGTGCGGTTGCGGCGGAAATCCGGTCAATGGGCGCCCGGTCCCGTCGGGTCGGAGGCCGGGTGCGGTCCGCGCGGGCGTCAGCGCGCCACCGCTCGCAGGAAGGCGCGGTCGCCGTCGTTGGCGACGCGGCGGATCGCGGCGTCGAGCGACAGCCAGAGCGCGCGGTGGCCGGGCTCGGCCGGCGCGCCGAGGCGGCGGACCGGGCGGCAGAGATAGACATGGCAGACCTTGCGCGCCCAGAGGTCGTATTCGGGCATGTAGGCGTAGCGCTGGAAGGCGCCGAGCCGGTGGATCACCCGGACGCGCCAGCCGGTTTCCTCGAGGCATTCGCGGTGCAGCGCGCGGATGGCGCCTTCGCCCGGATCGATGCCGCCGCCGGGCAGCTGCAGTTCGGGAACGGGCGCGGCCTGTTCGGTGATCAGGACCCGGCCGCCGTCGCGGATGACGCCATAGGCGCCGGGGCGGGTCCGGTAGCTCCGGTCGGGTCGGACGGGGTCGCCGAAGCGTCGCATGGCGCGACTATACCGCGGCGCGCAACGCCCGCCAGTCCCCCCCACCACCAAAGGGCCTGGCGGGCAGGCGCGACCGCGGAGACTCGTGCTCCGAAACGTCGGCTGCAGCCCTGCGAGGCTGGCTGATTCGTTTGCGCCCTGTCTGTGACCGCGGTCACAGACCGGCGCCGTCGCGCTCATTCGTCGGCGCCGGCGGCGATCTCCTCGAGCGCGTCGCGGTCGGCGACGCGCACGACGCCGCGGCTCAGGCCGACCCAGCCGCGGGCGCGCCAGAGGGCGAGGGTCTTGGCCACCGCCTCGCGGGTCGCCCCGGCGAAATCGGCGAGGTCGGCCTGGCTGACCGGGATCGCGCCGTCGACCGGGCCGAGCTTGTCGGCGAGATGCAGCAGCCGGCGCGCCAGCCGGGTCGGCAGCGGCTGGAACGAGCGCTCCTCGAGCATCTCGACATTGGTGCGCAGCCGGTCGCACAGCATCTCGATGAATTCCAAGGCAAGTTCCGGCTCGATGCGGATCGCCGCCATCAGGTCGGCCCGGCGCACCCGGCGCAGTTTCACCGCGCCGACGGCGGCGGCGGTGGCGGTGCGCTTGCCGGCGAACAGGCCGATCTCGCCGAAGACCTCGCCCGGCGTCATGCGCTCGATGGTCAGCTTGCGCCCGCCGGGCGAGAGCACGCTGATCTCGATCTCGCCGGCGTCGAGGATGTAGAAGGTGTCCGCCGCGTCGCCCTGCGAGAACAGCGTGGTCGCCGGCGCCAGCGCGACCGCCGTGGCGGAGCGTTCGATCGCCGCGCGCAGCGCCGGCGAGGCGGCCGAGAAGATCGAGGGGGCTCGGGGCGTCGTCCGGGCGGCCATGCGGGGCTCCTTGTCGCGGCCGCGGCAGGCCGCGCGCGAGTATGCGGGCTGGCGCGGGATTTGCGAGGATTTTTGCAATCGCTTCGCAACAGGCTGGCGCGGCGGCCCGGGATTTCGCCGCCGCCGCGGTTTGCAACCGCGGGCGCGAGCGCCTATTTCACCGGGCGAGTGAACAAGGAAGCCGCCATGAGCCTCGCCGGCCAGATCGCCTGGGACGACACCATCCTGCCCTTTCAGCTCGACGGCGCCGATGTGCGCGGCCGGGTCGCGCGGCTCGACGCGACGCTCGAGACCATCCTCGGGCAGCACGACTATCCGACGCCGGTGGCCGCGCTGATCGCCGAGGCGGTGCTGCTGACCGCGCTGATCGGCCAGACCATCGAGCCGCGCTGGAAGCTGAGCCTGCAGATCCGCGGCCAGGGCGCGGTCCGGCTGATCGCCACCGATTATTTCGGGCCGGCCGCCGCCGGCGAGCCGGCGCAGATGCGCGCCTGGGCCGGCTACGACGCCGAGCGGGTGGCCGCGCTGGACGGGCCGGCCTTCGCGATGCTGGGGGCGGGGATCTTCGCGATCCTGATCGACCAGGGGCCGGGATCGACGCCGTACCAGGGCATGACGCCGATCGCCGGCGCGTCGCTCGCCGATTGCGCCGAGACCTATTTCGCGCAGTCCGAACAGCTGCCGACCCGGCTGGCGCTGGCGATGGGCGAAGCCGCGGCGCCGGGCGGGCCGGCGCGCTGGCGCTCGGGCGGGGTGATGCTGCAGCACATGCCCAAGGCCTCGCCGGAGGCCAAGCGCGAGGCGACCGGCTTCGACGGGCTGCTGGCCGCCGCCGATCTGCTCGACGGCGAGGACGCCGACAACTGGGAGCGCGCCTCGCTGCTGCTCGCGACGGCCGAGGCGACCGAGCTGATCGGGCCGCATGTCGGGCCGGACCAGCTGCTGCTGCGGCTGTTCCACGAGGAGGGGCCGCGGGTCTATGCGCCGCAGCCGGTGCGGTTCGGCTGCACCTGCAGCGCGGAGAAGGTGGTGCAGTCGCTGGCGATCTATTCCGCGAAGGACATCGCGAGCATGACCACGCCCGAGGGCCGGGTCACCGCCGACTGCCAGTTCTGCGGCGCGCATTATGCGTTCGATCCCGAGGAGCTGGGCTTCGAGGCGACGCGGCCGCCGGTCGCCGGGGGCCGCGGGCGGGGCTGATCCGAACTCGGTTTGATCGCCTCGGGTCGCGTCCCTTCAGAGATGTGCGCCCCGGATCGCGTCAGCGGGGCGCCGCCCCGCGCGATCCGGTCGCCCGGAGCGCGCGAGCGCGGAGGGCGAGGGGCGCCGGGCTGGACCGTCGGTCTGTAATCGGTGCGCGCCTGCCTGGGCTGGCGCGGCAACGCGCCTGCCAGGGGCAGG
>CAYTMB010000399.1:0-2872 GCA_964438465.1 uncultured Rhodovulum sp.
CGGCGGCGGCGCCGACGGCTTCAACAACTACACCCAGCGCGGCAGCTTCCAGCACGTCGAGGAGACCCTGCGCGCGCTGGTCGAGACCTTCCCGGTGCTGTCGCGCCTCAAGATGCTGCGCCAGTGGGGCGGCGTCGTCGACATGACCGGCGACCGCTCGCCGATCATCGGCCCCTCGCCGGTGCCGGGGATCTTCCTCAACTGCGGCTGGGGCACCGGCGGCTTCAAGGCGATCCCCGGCTCCGGCTGGGCGACGGCGGAGATGCTGGCGCAGGGCGCGCCGGGGGCGCTGGCGGCGCCCTTCGGGCTGGAGCGTTTCCGGGAGGGGCGGATGATCGACGAAAGCGTCGCCGCCGCGGTGGCGCACTGATGGCGGCCCCGCTTTCGCGCGCCGAGATCGCGGCCGCCGAGGTCGATCCCGGCCTGATGCTGCTCGCCCTCGAGCGGATCGCCGACTTCCACGTCCGCCGTCGCCGCAAGGGCCACATGCTGCGCGAATGCGCGGAGGCCTATTTCGAGTTCTTCGACGTCGATCCGCCGTCCTCGCCCGATGCGGTGTCTCCCGACGACCTGCTCGGGATCGCCGCGCTCGCCGCCCGGCTCGGCGCACTGGCCGCATTGATCGAATCGGGCCAGATCGTCGCGCCGCCGGCCGCCGGCGCGATGTCGCCCGATGTGATGGTCGCGGCGGCGTCCACGGCGCGGATCACCTTCACCGACGGCGAGTGGCGCTTCCAGCTGCTCGACTTCATCGCCCGGGCCGGCCGGGCATGACCGGTCCCGCGCCGGCCATCCCCGGGCGTTTTTCCATGCACATCGGCTGTGCATGGATCGCGCACGGGTTGTTCATGCCACTTTCCCGAGGCTTTTCATGCTGTTGCTGACCTGTCCGCATTGCGGCGTCGCCGCCGAGGAAACCGAGTTCGCTCCCGGCGGCGAGGCGCATATCCGGCGCGAAGGCCCCGGGTCCAGCGACGCCGCCTTCGCCGACTACCTCTTCGCCCGCAAGAACCCGCGCGGCGTGCATTTCGAACGCTGGCGGCACGCCTTCGGCTGCGGCAAGTGGTTCCACCTCGCCCGCTGCACCGCCACCCTCGAGATCTTCGGCAGCTACGCCGCGCAAGTCTCGGCCCCGCCACCGGAAATCATCGAAGCCATCCGCGCCCGCCGCCCCGGCTGGGAGCCCGCGGCGTGAGCCGGCGGCTCCCGGCCGGCGGCGCCCGGATCGACCGGTCGCGACCGCTGCGCTTCCGCTGGAATGGCCGCCCCCTGACCGGCTTTCACGGCGACACGCTGGCCTCGGCGCTACTCGCCAACGGCGAGACGCTGGTCGGGCGCAGCTTCAAGCTCCACCGCCCGCGCGGCGTCGTCGCCAGCGGCGTCGAGGAGCCCAACGCCCTGGTGGGCCTGGGAAAAGGCGGAACCTTCGAACCCAACGCCCGCGCCACGACCACCGACCTCGCCGAAGGCCTCGAAGCCCGCAGCCAGAACCACTGGCCGAGCCTCGAGCGCGACCTCGGCGCCCTCGGCGCCCATGCCGCCGGGCTGCTGCCGGCCGGCTTCTACTACAAGACCTTCCTCCGGCCCCGCGCCGCCTGGAAACACCTGTTCGAGCCGCTGATCCGCCGCAGCGCCGGGCTCGGCGCCGCGCCGACCCGCCCCGACCCCGACCGCTACGACCAGCGCTACGCTTTCTTCGACGTGGTGGTGGCCGGCGGCGGCCTCGCCGGCCTCGCCGCCGCGAGCGCGGCCGCAAATGCGGGCGCCCGCGTGCTGCTGGCCGAGCAGGACGCCGATTTCGGCGGCCGCGGCGCGGTCGACGGCGACCGCGTCGCGGGCGGCCCGGCGGCCGACTGGATCGCGCAGACCGTCGCCCGGCTGCGCGGGATGCCGAACGTCACGCTCAAGACCCGCACGACCGTCGCCTCCGTCGCCGACCACGGCTACGTCCTCGCCGCCGAACGGCGGACCGGCGCCGGCCCGCGCGAGCGGCTGTGGCGCATCCGCGCCCGCCGGATCGTCGCCGCGACCGGCGCGATCGAGCGGCCGCTCGCCTTCGCCGGCAACGACCTGCCCGGCGTGATGCTGGCCTCGGCGATGCGCGACTATCTCGGGCTCTGGGGCGTGGCGGCGGGCGGGCGCGTGGCGCTCGTCACCTGCGCCGACGACGCCTATCGCACCGCGCTGGCGCTGGCCGCCGCCGGGATCGAGGTCGCGGCCGTGCTCGACTCGCGGCCCGAAGCGCAGGGCGACTTGCCGCAGGCGGCCCGCGCCGCCGGCCTGCGCGTGCTGACCGGCATGGCGCCGGTGATGGCGCGCGGCGGCCGGCGGGTGACCTCGCTCGCGATCTGCGACGCGGGCGCCACCGGCGCGACCATCCGCGAGCAGATCGTCTGCGACGCCGTCGCGATGTCCGGCGGCTGGTCGCCGGTGGTGCATCTGTGGTCGCAGCCCGGCGGCAAGCTGCTCTGGGACGAAACCGCCGCGCAGTTCGTTCCCGACCCCGACCGCCCGGCGCGCGGCGCCGACGGCGCCGGCTTCGTGCTGCCGGCCGGTTCCGCCGCCGGCGCCCTGACCACGAACGCCGCGCTCGACAGCGGCCACGGCGCCGGGCGCCGGGCGGCCGGGGAGGTGGGGTTCGCCGCCGCCGACGAAGCCGCGCCTCGCGGCGAAGGCCCCGCCGAGGCGGCGACGCAACCGGTCTGGATGCTGCCCGCCCGCGCGACCGCCGGCCTGCGCGCCAGGGCGTTCCTCGACTTCCAGAACGACGTGAAGGTGTCCGACATCGAGCTGGCCGCCCGCGAAGGCTACGCCTCGGTCGAGCACGCCAAGCGCTACACCACGCTCGGCATGGCCACCGACCAGGGCAAGC
>CAYTMB010000400.1:0-2862 GCA_964438465.1 uncultured Rhodovulum sp.
GCGCCGAGCGCTATGTGCGCGAATGGCTGAACGGCCAGGCCGCCGGCGGCTACGTGCTCTACCACCCCGCGAGCCGGACCTACGAACTGACGCCCGAACAGGCCGTCGTGCTCGCCGACGCGACCAGCCCGGTCTTCATGCCGGCGGTCTGGGAGATCGTCGCCGCCGCCTGGGCCGACGAGGCGCAGACCATGGAGGCGATCCGCACCGGCAAGGGCGTCCGCTGGGGCGACCACGACGGCCGGCTGCATTGCGGCGTCGCGGCGTTCTTCCGCAACGGCTACCGCGCCAGCCTCGTCGCCGAATGGCTGCCGGCGCTCGACGGCGTGGTGGCGAAGCTGGAGGCGGGGGCCCGCGTCGCCGACATCGGCTGCGGGCACGGGCATTCGACGCTGCTGATGGCCGAGGCCTTCCCGAAGTCGCGCTTCTTCGGCTTCGACACGCATCAGGGCTCCATCGCGGCGGCGCAGGCCCATGCCCGCGCGACCGGGCTCGCGGACCGCGCGACCTTCGCGCGGTCGGACGCCAAGGCGCCGCTGCCGGGGAGCTTCGACCTCGTCTGCTTCTTCGACTGCCTGCACGACCTCGGCCACCCGGTCGAGGCGGCGCGGCGGGCGCGCGAGGCGCTGGGCGAGGACGGCGCGCTGATGCTGGTCGAGCCCTACGCCTCGGACCGGGTCGAGGACAACCTGAACCCGGTCGGGCGCATCTACTACACCGGATCGACCTGGCTCTGCTGCGCGCATGCGATCTCCGAGGATGGGACGCATGTGCTCGGCGCGCAGGCCGGCGAGGCGCGGCTCGCGCAGGTCTGCCGCGAGGCGGGCTTCACCCGCGTCCGCCGGGCGGCGCAGACGCCGTTCAACCTGATCCTCGAAGCGCGGCCCTGAACCGCGGCGGCGAGGCCCCGGGTCAGGGCGCGCCGATACGGGCTGCTAGCGCGGGCGGCCCGGGCCAGTCGGGGCGCCGCGGCGGGCGGTCGCCCCGCAACATCCGGCGGGCTTCGTCCCGGGTGACGCCGATGTCGGCGAGCAGGTGATCGTCGAGATCGAGGAGCCGGGTGGCGTCCCGGCGCCGCCGCCGGCGCCCGAGGGCGCGGGCCAGCGCCCGGAGCGGCGGGGCGAGGAGCCGGGTCGCCGCTCCCGGGCGATCGGCCGGCGCGGCGCAGCGGCCGCAGGTCGGGCAGGCGGTGGTCATGGATCGTCTCCTTGTCGGCGCAGTGGGGCGCGCTTCCGCGGCGGAACGCCGCAGGACTGTCGGGATCGGGCGCCGCCGCGCCTCGGCGCGGCGGCGGGGGTCAGAAGTACTGGCAGTGGTCGGCGGGCACCGCCTTCTCGCGCAGGAACCAGCCGGGATCGACGATGCCCTCGGCCGCAGGCACCAGCGCCTCGGGCGCCACCCCGAAGGTGCTCGCGGCATAGCGGCAGCCGTAGAGCCGCACCCGCCCGGTCTCGGCCAGCATCGCCAGCCAGTCGGCGATCTCGGTGGGCTCGCCGTCCGCGGCCAGGCGGTCGCGCAGCCAGCCGGCCTCGGCGGCATGGCCGGGGTCGACCTCCAGCGCCGCGGCGCCCTCGCGGGTCAGCGCCCGCACGGCCCAGAGCAGGAAGAGCATGTCCACCTCGACCCCGGCCTGCGCCTGGGTCTAGGCGAAGGTCAGCGGCGTCAGGATGCGGTCGTAGGCGTCGTCGCGCACGACGATGGCAAGGCGTTCCATGGCTCTCTCCTCTCTCATGCCGCCGCCAGCTCGGCCGCCCGGCGGACGAACAGCCGGGCGAGCGGGCTCTCGTGACGGCCCTCATGCCGCTCGGCGGCCAGCGCCGCGGCGAGACGCGCCTCACCGGCGCGCAAGGCGGCTTCGATCAGCGTCAGGTCCAGCAGGTCGCGCTGGGCGTGGCTGCCGCCGAAGCGGTGGGCGATCGAGCGCACCGGGCGCAGCAGCGCGACGCATCCGGCGTGGTCGCCCTCGCCGAAGGCGAGGATCGCGCGCGCCACCGCATGGCCGACCTCGCGGGTGAAGGCCGCGTTGTCGTCGCCCCGCGCCATCGCCTCGCGCTGCGCCGCGATCACCGCCCGCGCCGCCCCGGGCCTGCCGGCGCCGACGAAGGCCATCACCGCATGGGCGTCGTTGAAGGCGTAGTTGCCCGCCGTCGCGATCGGCGCCCAGGCGTCGGCCACCACCCGCCAGCGGTCGCCGACCTCGACGCCGCGCAGATGCAGCCGCCACAGCAGCGCCGAGGCGTCCACCATGTCCATGACCACGCCCGACCGGCCCCCGCCCATCTCGTTGTCGTAGAGCGCGAGCACGGCGTCGAAATCGCCGATCTCGAGATGGTAGAGCGCGAGATGCCACCAGTTGTGCACCTGGAAGAAGCTGTCGCTCGCCCAGGCCGCGGGGTTGGCGCGCATCCAGGCGATGCCGTCGGCCTGGCGGCTCTGCATCTCCAGCACATGCGCCACCGCATGCTGCGACCAGCCGTCGCGCGGCTCCAGCTCGACCCCGCGCCGCCCCGAGGCCTCGGCCCGGCCATAGGCGCCGGTCTCCTCCAGCCCGAAGGCGTGCATCCCGAGCACCGAGTGGAAGCCCGGCACGCCTTCGTCCCAGGCCGGCAGCGCCCGGGCGATGCGGTCGCGCAGCATCCGGCTGTGCCCGGTGAAGAAGTCGATCTGGTGGCCGGCGAGCAGCCCCAGCGCGTCGCGCGGCGCCTCGATGGTCACGTCCTCCAGCACCCGACCGGCGTCGTGCCAGCGGCCCTCGACCAGATGGCCGATCGCCGCGACATGGCCCTTCTCGCGCGCGGTCCCGGCCACCGCGGCGGCCGCGGCATGGGCCTCGCGCGCGACCGGCAGCCCGCCCGGCTCGGT
>CAYTMB010000401.1:0-2856 GCA_964438465.1 uncultured Rhodovulum sp.
CTCGCCGCTGATCGCGCTGATGCGCGACCAGGTCCGGGCGCTGCGCGCCGCCGGGGTCGAGGCCGGCGCGCTCACCTCGCAGACCGAACGCGACGAGGCCGATGCGGTGTTCGCGGCCCTCGACGCGGGGCGGATGAAGCTTCTCTACATGGCGCCCGAGCGGCTGGGCAGCGCCGGGGCGCTGCTCAGGCGCATCGGCACCAGCCTGATCGCCGTCGACGAGGCGCATTGCGTGAGCCAGTGGGGGCATGACTTCCGCCCCGACTACCTGCGGATCGGCGAGCTGCGCGCGGCCCTGGGCGGCGTGCAGACCGTGGCGCTGACCGCGACGGCGGATGCCGACACCCGGGCCGAGATCGTGCGCAGGCTCTTTCCCGGCCGGCCGCCCGAGGTGTTCCTGCGGGGTTTTGACCGGCCGAACCTGCATCTGGAGTTCCGGCCCAAGGACACTCCGCGCCGGCAGATCCTCGACTTCGCCGATGCGCGGCGGGGGCGGTCGGGCATCGTCTATTGCGCGGCGCGGGCCCGCACCGAGAGCCTCGCCGCGGCGCTGTCTGATGCCGGGCATGCGGCGCTCGCCTATCACGCCGGGCTCGCGGCCGACGACCGCAGGCTCGCCGAGACCCGGTTCCAGCGCGAGGACGGGCTGATCGTCTGCGCCACCATCGCCTTCGGCATGGGCGTGGACAAGCCCGACATCCGCTATGTCGCGCACGCCGACCTGCCGAAGTCGATCGAGGGCTACTATCAGGAGATCGGCCGCGCCGGCCGCGACGGCGCGCCGGCCGACACGCTGACGCTGTACGGGCCCGACGACATCCGGCTGCGGCGCACCCAGATCGACGAGGGCCAGGCCCCGATGGAGCGCAAGGAGGCCGACCACAAGCGGCTGAACGCGCTGCTGGGGCTGGCCGAGGCGAAGCACTGCCGGCGGCAGACCCTGCTCGGGTATTTCGGCGAGACGCTGGCGGAGGGCTGCGGCAACTGCGACCTCTGCACCGAGAAGCCGGCGCTGTTCGACGCGACCGAGGCGGCGCGCAAGGCGTTCTCGGCGATCCTGCGCACCGGCGAGAGCTTCGGGGCCGAGCATCTGATCGGCATCCTGCGCGGCGACCGTTCGGAGAAGATCCTGCGGCGCGGCCACGAGCGGCTGCCGACCTTCGGGGTCGGACAGGAATTCTCCAGCGCGCAGTGGAAGACCATCTTCCGCCAGCTGCTCGGGCTCGACCTGATCCGCCCGGACCCGGCGCGGCACGGCGCCTTGCGGCTGACCGAGGCCGCGCGCCCCGTCCTGCGCGGCGAGGCGGCGCTGGAGCTGCGCGCCGACACCGTGGCGCGCAGCGTCACCCGGTCCGAGCCGGTGGCGCTGGTCGCCGAGGAGGACGAGGGCCTGCTCTCGGCGCTGAAGGCGCGCCGCCGCGCGCTGGCGGATGCGGCGGGCGTGCCGGCCTATGTGATCTTTCCCGACCGCACGCTGATCGAGATGGCGACGCGCCGGCCCGCGACGCTCGACGCGATGAGCGGGATCACCGGGGTCGGCGCGGTCAAGCTGGAGCGGTTCGGGGCCGAGTTCCTGAGCGTGCTCACCGGCGCCGCGCCCGCGCCGCTGCATCCGGCGCGGATGCGGCTGGCCGGGGCGCCGGGGGGCGGCGCGTTCGACCGGCTGCAGGCGGCGCAGACCGCGCTGGCGCGGGGCGCGGACGGGCGGGGGAAATACCTGTCCTGCACCGCGACGACGCTGGCCAAGATCGTCGAGGCGCGCCCGCGCGACCTGGCGGCGCTGGAGCGCATCCAGGGCATGGGGCCGCAGAAGGCGGAGCGGTTCGGCGCGGCCTTCCTCGCCGCGCTGGCGGACGAGGACGCGGCCTAGGCCGGCGCCGCCCCTCGCCGCGCAATCTTGTGACTTGACCCTCCCGCGGGGCAACCGGGCAGGTCGGTCCGGACGGCCCGCCGCTCTGCGGCGGGTCCGGACACCGGAGGACCGACAGATGACACGATGCCTGATCCGGGGCCTGACCCGGGCGCTCGCCGTGGCGGCGCTGCTTGGCGGCGCGGCGGCGGCGCAGGACGCAGGGCACGCCGGCCACGACATGGGCGGCGCGGCGGCGACGCCGTCGAGCGAGGCCTATATGGCGGCGAGCGAGGCGATGATGGCGGGCATGGCGATCCCGCTGACCGGCGACGCGGATATCGATTTCGCCCGCGGCATGATCCCGCACCACGAGGGCGCCATCGCGATGGCGCGGGTCGAGCTGGAGCACGGCGAGGACCCCGAGCTGCGGGCGCTGGCCGAGCGGATCATCGCGGCGCAGGAGGAGGAGATCGCCTTCCTGAAGGACTGGCTCGCCGCGAACGGGCAGTGACCCGGGGCGTATCACGATGATACGACCGGATCGGTCGGGACACGGCTCGGATTGCGCCCGAACCGGCGGAAGCGAGGCATTGCCTCGCGCCGGTTCGTCGGCTGGAGCGCGTGAGCGCGGAGGCCGAGGGGCGCCGGGCAGGACCGTCGGGCTGTAATCCGCGCGCGCCTGCCTGGGCTGGCGCGGTGACGCGCCTGCCAAGGGGCAGGCAGGCGCGCGCGGATTTGTCGACGGACAAATCCGCGAAGTGAATGCCGTATGCGCGCGCCCGACGCTAGGCGCGAGGACCGAAGGGATCAGGCGGATCTCGCGTAACACGTTGTTACGCCGATCAAATAATTGATATTACTGCATAATTCAGAGGCCATTCACCCGCCCGGCACGGGGATGTGGAACGGCAGCGCGTCGATGCGGCGGCTGATCTCGGCGATCATCGCCGCGTATTCCGGGCTGTCGACGCTGCCGAACCGCGCCTCGAAGGCGGCGGCGCTGA
>CAYTMB010000402.1:0-2839 GCA_964438465.1 uncultured Rhodovulum sp.
GTTCGGCTTCGAGGGCTGGAGGGCCAACGACCGGGTGATCCTGACCCGCAACGACGAATACTGGGGCGAGCCGTCGACGATGCGCCGCATCATCATGCGCCACATCCCGGAATCGCAGAACCAGCGGCTGATGCTCGAGAAGGGCGACATCGACATCGGCTTCTCGCTCGCCGGGCCGGACCTCAGGGCGCTGACCGAGGCGGAGGGCGTCGAGGTGCTGTCGCAGCCGGGTTCGGGCTTCTACTATCTCGCGGTCAGCATGAAGGACGAGCGCTTCGCCGATCCGAAGGTGCGCGAGGCGCTGCGCCACCTGATCGACTACCAGGGCATCAACGCGGCGATCATGCCCTATTACGGGCAGGAGCGTCAGCGGCCGATCTCGAGCGGCTTTCTCGGCGAACTGCCCGACCCGGGCTATGCGCTCGACGTGGAGAAGGCGAAGGCGCTGCTCGCCGAGGCGGGCTATCCCGACGGCTTCAAGGTGAGCCTGCGCGCGCTCGCCGACGCGCCGTTCATGAGCGCGGCGACGGCGATCCAGGCGACGCTGGCGCAGGCCGGCATCGACGCGGAGATCGTCTCCGGCTCGGGCGAGCAGATCTACGGCGCGATGCGCGAGCGGAACTTCGAGCTCGTCGTCGGCCGCGGCGGCGGCGGGCAGCTGCCGCACCCGGACTCGAACCTGCGGGCGCTGATCTACAACCCCGACAACAGCGACGAGGCGAAGCTCACCAACTTCCAGGGCTGGCGGACCTCGTTCTACGACCCCGAGCTCAACGCCCAGATCGACGCGGCGCTGATCGAGGGCGACCCAGCCACGCAGAAGGCGATGTACGAGGCGATCCAGGAGCGGATCGCCGAGGTCGTGCCCTCGATCCAGCCGTTCTCGGAGGTGCTCGACTCGGTCGCCTACCGCTCGGACCTCGAGGGCTTCGCGCTGAACCCGTCCTGGGGGACGGATCTCGGCGCCGTCGTCAAGGCGCGCTGACGCCGACGGGCGCGCCCTTCGGCGCGCCCGCTTCGTTTCTGGGGAGATGCCATGCGACTGACCTCGACCGGCCTCGCGGCCTTCGCCCGGCAGGCGGGGACGATCCTCGTCACGCTGATCGGGCTTCTGGTTCTCACCTTCGCCATCGGGCGGCTGATGCCGGTCGATCCGGTGCGGGCCATCGTCGGCGAGGAGGCCGACCAGGCGACCTACCAGCAGGTCTACGAGCAGCTGGGGATGGACCGGCCGGTCCATGTGCAGTTCGCGCGCTATCTCGGCGACATCCTGCGCGGCGATTTCGGCACCTCGCTGCGGACCGGGCAGTCGGTGGCGCAGGACATCGCCGCGGTGATGCCTGCGACGATCGAGCTCGCGACCTTCGCGATCCTGCTCGGGGCCGGGCTCGGCATTCCGCTCGGGGTCTGGGCGGCGGTGCGCAAGAACCGGCCGACCGACCATCTCGTGCGGGTGGTGACGCTGCTCGGGCATTCGATGCCGATCTTCTGGACCGGCATGATCGGGCTCATCGTCTTCTACGCCTGGCTCGGCTGGGTCGGCGGCGGCGGGCGGGTGAGCGACTTCTACGACGGCATGGTCGAGCCGCGGACCGGGTTCCTGCTGATCGACAGCGCGCTGGCCGGGGACTGGGAGGTGTTCCGGGACGCGGTCAACCACCTGGTCCTGCCGGCCTCGATCCTCGGCCTCGCCTCGCTCGCCTACATCACCCGGATGACGCGGAGCTTCATGCTCGACCAGCTCAACCAAGAATACATCACCACGGCGCGGGTGAAGGGGCTGTCGAACGCGCGCACGATCTGGGGGCACGCCTTCGCCAACATCCGGGTGCAGCTGGTGACGATCGTCGCGCTCGCCTATGGCGGCCTGCTGGAAGGCGCGGTGCTGATCGAGACGGTGTTCTCCTGGCCGGGCTTCGGCCAGTACATGACCAACAACATGCTGACCGGCGACATGAACGCGGTGATGACCTGCGTGCTGCTGGTGGGCGTGATCTTCATCACCCTGAACCTCCTCTCCGACCTGCTCTACAAGGTCTTCGACCCGAGGACGCGATGACAGCCGTGACCATGAGCAACGCCTCGCCCTCCCCCCGCCTCACCGGCCTGCGCTCGGGCGCCGACTATCTCGGAACCGTCGTGCGGCACCTCGCGGGCAATCCGTCCTCGGCCTTCGGGCTCGTGGTGATCACGGTGCTGGTGGTGATGGCGGTCCTCGCGCCGCTGATCGCGACGCAGAACCCCTATGCCCAGGACCTGACGGCGGTGCTGCAGCCGCCCTCGGCCGCGCATTTCTTCGGCACCGACGAGGTCGGGCGCGACGTCTTCAGCCGCATCGTCTACGGCTCGCGGATCACGCTGACGATCATCGCGCTGGTCGCGGTCATCGTCGGGCCGATCGGCCTGGCGGTCGGAACGCTCGCCGG
Organism: uncultured Rhodovulum sp.; assembly: GCA_964438465.1. Lineage (GTDB taxonomy): Bacteria > Pseudomonadota > Alphaproteobacteria > Rhodobacterales > Rhodobacteraceae > Amaricoccus. The sequence continues at coordinate 2,427 of CAYTMB010000402.1, forward strand.
CTACTTCGGCGGCTGGTTCGACACGGTGCTGATGCGGATCACCGACATCTTCCTGTCCTTCCCCGGCCTGATCCTGTCGCTCGCCTTCGTTGCGGCGCTGGGCGCGGGGCTCGAGAACGCCATCGTCGCCATCGCGCTGACCTCCTGGCCGCCGATCGCGCGGCTGGCCCGCGCCGAGACGCTGACGCTGCGCGGCGCCGACTATGTCTCGGCGGCCAAGCTGCAGGGCGCGAGCGCGGCGCGGATCATCTGGAAGCAGATCGTGCCGATGTGCATGCCCTCGGTGCTGGTGCGGCTGACGCTGTCGATGGCGACGGTGATCCTGACGGCGGCCGGCCTCGGCTTCCTCGGGCTCGGGGCGCAGCCGCCGCTGCCGGAATGGGGCGCGATGATCGCCATCGGCCGGCGCTACA
>CAYTMB010000403.1:0-2835 GCA_964438465.1 uncultured Rhodovulum sp.
CTGAACCGCTTCCTGATCCAGGCGGCAATCGGCTACCCGCTCACGGTCCACGGCACCGGCGGCCAGACGCGGGCGTTCATCCACATCCAGGACTCGGTGCGCTGCATCGAGCTGGCGTTGAAGGACGCGCCGAAGCGCGGCGACCGGGTGAAGATCTTCAACCAGATGACCGAGACCCACCGCGTGCGCGACCTCGCCGAGCTGGTCGCCGGCATGACCGGCGCCCAGATCGCCTGGCTGCCGAACCCGCGCAAGGAGGCGCAGGACAACGACCTGATCGTGAAGAACGACCAGTTCCTCGCGCTCGGGCTCGACCCGATCACCCTCGCCGAGGGCCTGCTCTCGGAAGTGGTCGACGTGGCGAAGAAATACGCCTACCGCGTCGACCGCAGCCGCGTGCCCGCCGTCTCGGCCTGGACCCGCGAGATCGCCGCCATCGTCGAGCACGACCCGGAGAAGCGCGGGCTGAAATCGGTGTCGTGACGCGGGACGCGGGCCGCGCTATGCTGGCGGCGAGCTGCGCCGGGATGTTGCAATGAACCGACACGTCGCGACCGAACGATCGAAGGCGACCTATCAGGACGTGCTGGACGCCCCTGAGAACATGGTCGCCGAGTTGATCGAGGGCGCGCTGCATGTGCATCCGCGGCCGGCGCTCCGGCATGCGCGCGCCAGTTCGGCGCTCGGGTTCAAGATCGGCGCGCCGTTCGACGAGGGACGCGACGGCCCGGGCGGCTGGTGGATCATCGACGAACCGGAACTTCACTTCTCCGCCAACGTGCTCGTGCCCGATCTTGCAGGCTGGCGGCGCGAGCGGATGGCCGATTTCCCCGACGCGCCCTGGACCGAGCTCGCCCCCGACTGGGTCTGCGAGGTCTTGAGTCCCGGCACCCGCAGGCTCGACCTCACCGACAAGCGCCGCCTCTACGCCGCCGCCGGCGTGGCGCATCTGTGGTTCGTCGACCCGCTCGAGCGCACGCTGGAAGCCTTCGCGCTGCGCGACGGCGCATGGACCCTGATCGCCGCGCTGCGCGACGACGAGGAAGTCCGCGTCCCGCCGTTCGACGCCATCGCCTTTCCGCTCTCGGCGCTCTGGCCCGACTGACCGGCCCGGCCCGACGCCCTCCCCGAATGACCGCCGGCGCCCCCCGCCTCGACCGACCGCCCGCCGACGCGCGCGCCTATGTCACCCTCGTCACCAACGCCGACTACCTGCCCGGCGCGCTGGCGCTGGTCCGCTCGCTCGTCCTCACCGGCACAGCCGCCGACATCGTCGCGTTGCACACGCCCGCCGTCGCGCCGGAGGCGCTGGCGCCGCTGACCGCCCTCGGCGCCCGGCTCGCGGCCGCCGACCTGCTGCCGACCTCGGACGCCTTCAACGCCGCGCATTCGCGCAAGGCCGTGCACGACCGCGCGCCCTTCACAAAGGGCGAAAAACCGGCGTTTCACACGCCCTTGGACAACTTCGTGAAACTGCGGCTCTGGCAGCTCCCCTACGCCCGCGTGGTCTTCCTCGACGCCGACACGCTGGTCCTGCGCCCCATCGACCGGCTGTTCGACTACCCCGAATTTTCCGCCGCCCCGAACGTCTACGAATCGCTCGCCGACTTCCGCCGGCTCAACTCCGGCGTGTTCGCCGCCCGCCCCGACCCCGCGACCTTCGCCGCGATGCTCGCCCGCCTCGACGCCCCCGGCGCGATCTGGCGGCGCACCGACCAGACCTTTCTCGAGACCTTCTTCCCGCGCTGGCAGGGCCTGCCGGTCTACGACAACCTGCTGCAATACGTCTGGTTCAACCTGCCCGAACTCTGGGACTGGCGCCTGATCAACGTCCTGCACTTCCAGTACGAAAAGCCCTGGGACCCGGCCAACCCCAAGGCCGGCCGCCTCGCCCCGCTGATCGACCTCTGGCGCGCCTTCCACGACGGCGGCCCCGTCCCCGACCTCGACGCCCTGCCCGACCCATGCGCGTCCTGCTGACCGGCGGCTCGGGCTATGTCGGCCGCTTCGTCGCGCCCGCGCTCGAAGCCGCCGGCCACGACGTCACCCATCTCGCCCGCCGCCCGCCCGCGCGCGGCGCGTGGCTCGCCTTCGACCTCGCCGCCCCGCCGCCGGATCTGCCCGCGGCCGACGCCCTCGTCCACCTCGCCTTCGACCACGCCCCCGGCCGCTACCGCGGCGGCGAGGGCGACGACCCCGACGGCTTCCTGCGCCGCAACCGCGACGGCTCGCGCGCGCTGATCGCCGCCGGCCCTGCGCGCGTTGTCTTCCTCTCCAGCCGCGCGGTCTACGGCGACGCCCGCCGCGGCGAGACCCTGCGCGAGACCGACCCGCTGGCGCCCGACTCGCTCTACGGCGCGATGAAGGCCGAGGTCGAAGCCGTTGTTTTCGCCCGAGGCGGCGCCACCCTGCGCGCCACCGGCGTCTACGGCCGCGCCCCCGGCGACGCCGCGCACAAATGGACGCCGCTGTTCGCCGACTTCCGCGCCGGCCGCCCCATCGCCCCGCGCGCCGCCACCGAGATCCACGGCGACGACCTCGCGAGCGCCGTGCTCGCGCTGCTCGCCTCCCCCGACGCCGCCGGCGCGTTCAACGCCTCGGACCTGCTCGTCGACCGCGCCGACCTGCTCGCCGCCGTCGCCGCCCGCACCGGCTGCCCGCATCCGCCGCCGCCGCGCGCGCCCGGCCCGCCGCCCGGCGTCATGGCGACCGACCGCCTGCAGGGCCTCGGCTGGCGCCCCGGCGGACAGGCCCGCCTCGACGCCTTCCTCGATTGCGAACTGGTTAACGCCGCGCGGTAATCACAGCAATATCAACGCTGTAACCTCCTGTCCC
>CAYTMB010000404.1:0-2832 GCA_964438465.1 uncultured Rhodovulum sp.
CATCGAGGTCTCGAGCGCCTCCTCCGGCTCGAGCGGCGGCAGGATGCCGGGGAGGCGGGCGGCGAGCATCGACTTGCCGCTGCCGGGCGGGCCGACCATCAGGAGGTGGTGGCGGCCGGCGGCGGCGATCTCCAGCGCGCGCTTGGCCTTCTCCTGGCCCTTGACCTCGGCGAGATCCTTGAGGGGCGCGTTGTCGGGGACGGTGCCAGGGCGGGCTGGGGCGAGGGCGGCGCGGCCGGTGAAGTGGTTGACGAGGGCCAGCAGGGTCTTAGGCGCGATGACCTGGACGGACCCGACCCACGCCGCCTCGGCGCCGCAGGCTGCCGGGCAGATCAGGCCGCAGTCCGCCTCGGCGGCGGCGAGCGCCGCCGGCAGGGTGCCGATGACCGGGATGAGGGTGCCGTCCAGCGACAGCTCGCCGAGCGCCACCTGGGCGGCGACCTCGTCGCCCGGCAGCACCTCCATGGCGGCGAGGACGGCGAGCGCGATCGGCAGGTCGAAGTGCGAGCCCTCCTTGAGGAGGTCGGCGGGCGAGAGGTTGACGGTGATGCGCTTGGCGGGCAGGGCGAGGCCCATGGCGGTCATCGCCGAGCGCACCCGCTCCTTCGCCTCGCTGACCGCCTTGTCGGGCAGGCCCACGAGATTGAAGGCCGGCAGGCCGGCGGCGATGGCGCACTGCACCTCGACCAGCCGGGCCTCGACGCCCTGGAATGCCACCGTGTAGGCGCGCGCGACCATCCCGGCCTTCTCCCGATGCGGGCGCGAGCCTTGCGCCGCCGCCGTTAGCGGGCGGTTAATGGCGGCGCGACCGGAGCAACAATCTTTCCCGCTCGCGCATCATTGCGAAACGGCAACGACGATGCCGCTTGATTTTCGTGTCACCGCCGCCGACAAGCGGGCGGGCGTCCCGACCGGGGGCGTGATCGCAAGCGAGGTCGCAATCATGGATCAGGAAGTCGTCGAGTCCGGCGGCGGGCATCTCTTCGGAATGACCTTCGGGACGTTCCTGCTCGACATGCTGCTCATCTTCTTCTTCGTCATCTGGTTCTGGATCCTCATCCGGGTGCTCATGGATCTGTTCCGGCGCGACGACATCTCCGGCGTCGGCAAGGTCCTCTGGGTGATCTTCCTCGTGGTGTTGCCCTATATCGGCATCTTCGCCTACCTGCTGACCCAGGGTTGGAGCATGGGCGAACGCGACGTCGCGCAGGCCGAGGCGGCGCGCGAGCAGCTGCGCAGCGTCGTCGGCTTCAGCGCCGCCGACGAGCTCGTCAAGCTCGACCAGCTGAAGACCTCGGGGGCGATCACCGAGGAGGAGTTCCGCAAGCTCCGGGCCAAGATCGTCTGACGGCGGCGGCCGGCGGCCCGGACGGCTCCGGTTCGGGCCGGGTCAGCCGGCAGGCCCCGGCCAGGGGCGCTCGGGCAGGTCCATGTCGTAGCGCGGCTGGCCGTGGGGCTCGGCGAGTGCCTCGGCGCGCCATGCGAGGAAGGCCGGTTCGGCGAGGTGGGCGGCGACGTAGGCGGCAGAGTCCGCCGCGACCGGCAGGTCGTAGGTGGCGATCCGCGCCGCCACCGGGGCGAAGAACACGTCAGCGAGGCTGTAGGCACCGAAGAGCCAGGGCTCGGCGCCGCCGTGCGCGGACCGGGCCGCGCGCCAGGTCTCCTCGATGCGGGCGACGTCGTCGCGGACCGCCGGATCCGGGGCGAAGCCGGCATAGGCGTGGCGGAGGTTCATGGTGCAGGCCTCGCGCAGCGCCGTGAATCCCGAGTGCATCTCGCCGGCGAGGCTGCGGGCCAGCGCCCGCGCCGCGGGGTCGGCGGGCCAGAGGCCGGCGTCAGGGTGGCGTTCGGCCAGGGTCTCGGCGATGGCCAGCGTGCCCCATAGCGCATGGTCGCGCCCGTCAGCGACAATGCGCAGGGCGGGGACGGTGCGGGCGCCGAACTCGGCGCGCAGTGCTGCGATCTCGGGAGAGTAGAGCCGGGCGTGGCGCACGGTCACCGGAATGCCGAAGCGCGCGAACATCAGCCAGCCGCGCAGCGACCAGCTGGAATAACTCCTGTCGCCGATCGCCAGCACGTAGGTCATGGGCCCCTCCCCTTCAGCGCGGCGGCGCGCCAACAACAAACCGTGATCCCTGAAGACGTGCGAGCGGGCGCAGTCCATGTCAATGAGGGGATTCGCGGGGAACTCTCGGGTCGGGATCGGTGTGGCCGGCGCGTGCGCTACTTTTTGTCGGCTTGAAGCGGAACCGATGGACGATCCAGAAGGTTGAGGCTGGGCGTAGCTCGATCAGGAACGGGCCGCCGGAGCGATCGCGCTCCGGTACCCGCCGGAAGGAGGGCACGAGATGGGTTTCGACGAAGGCGGGACGAGAACGGTCACCCGGCAGGCCATGGGCGCCGAGATGCTGGACGCCGAGACCGAGCTGGCGCTGGCGCGCGCCTGGCGGGACCACCGCGACGAGAAGGCCCTGCACCGGCTGGTCAAGGCCTACATGCGGCTGGCGATCTCGATGGCGGCGCGCTACCGGCGCTACGGGGCGCCGATGCCGGATCTCATCCAGGAGGCCGGCGTCGGGTTGATGAAGGCGGCGGAGAAGTTCGATCCCGACCGCGGGGTGCGGTTCTCGACCTATGCGGTCTGGTGGATCAAGGCGTCGATCCAGGACTACGTGATGCGCAACTGGTCGATGGTGCGGACCGGCTCGACCTCGTCGCAGAAGGCGCTGTTCTTCAACCTTCGTCGGGTGCGTGCCAAGCTGGAGCGCGAGGCCGGGGCGAACGGCGTGTCGCTGCACGGGGCGCGGCTGCGCGAGATGATCGCCGCGGAGG
>CAYTMB010000405.1:0-2830 GCA_964438465.1 uncultured Rhodovulum sp.
CCCATCGCGCTGTCGATGGTCTCCGAGATCGCGCGCAACCCGGTCACCGCGGGCCTGCCGATCAGCGGCATCGGCGGGATCACCACCTGGCGCGACGCCGCCGAGTTCATGGCGCTGGGCGCCGGCAACGTGCAGGTCTGCACCGCGGCGATGACCTACGGCTTCCGCGTGGTGCAGGAGATGATCACCGGGCTCGAGCTCTGGATGGACCGGAAGGGCCACCGCCGGCTCGACGACATCGTCGGGCGCGCGGTGCCGAACTGCTCGGACTGGCGCAACCTCAACCTCAACTACGTCACCAAGGCGCGGATCGACCAGGATCTCTGCATCAAGTGCGGCCGCTGCTTCGCCGCCTGCGAGGACACCTCGCATCAGGCCATCGCCATGCTGCCCGGCCGGGTGTTCGAGGTGAAGGACGACGAATGCGTCGCCTGCAACCTCTGCGTCAACGTCTGCCCGGTCGAGGACTGCATCACCATGGAGCGCCTCGCGCCCGGCGTGGTGGACGCCCGCACCGGCCGCGTGGTCCAGCCCGGCTTCGCCGACTGGACCACGCATCCGAACAACCCGATGGCCGAGGCGGCGGAATAGCCGCCGCAGGGGCGCGGCCCGGACCGGGATGTGGACGACGGCGCCGATGCCGGGCGCCCGGACCGCCGGCCGCGACCCCGGCGGCCCGGTCCCGGACCGCGGCCGGCCGGATCAGATCGCGCGGTCGATGATCTGCCCGGTCAGGAAGCCGTCGCCCGCGGCGAAGGCCTGCGCGGCGGCGCGCGCCGGCGCCGGCGGTCGGACCGGTGCGCCGTCGGTCAGCAGGCCGTCGAGCCCGCCGGCGACCCGGCGCGGCCGCGGCCGCGGGGCGGGGCGCCCGGCGATCGTCCCGGCGAGCCCGAGCGTCAGGGTCCAGCGCCGCGCGGCGCGCCCGCGCGCGCAAAACCCGGGGCCGGACGACATGGCGGAGCCGGTCGGCGCGATCATCGGCATTCCCCTCGAAACCCCCTAAAGTTTTACGAGCATGCCCGGGATCGCCGCGCCGCGCATCCCCGGCGTCGCCGCAGGGTTAAGGCCGCCCTCCCGGGCTCGCTCCGCCGGAAAGGTCTCGCGCAGCCAGGCCCGGAACAGCCCCGGCCCCCAGCGCCGAAAACGGCCCCTATGGGGGCAAGTTCGCGTGGCTTGTCTTGCGCCTGACGGAGCGGCATCCTGTCCGTGCGACAATCGCATGACGCTCCGGGGAGCCGCGCGTGGAGACCTTCGACTACATCGTGGTCGGCGCGGGCTCGGCCGGCTGCGTGCTCGCGGACCGGCTCAGCGCCGACGGGCGCAGCCGCGTCCTGCTGATCGAGGCGGGCGGCGGCGACCGGCGGGTCTGGATCCGCACGCCGATCGGCTACGGCATGACCTTCCACGATCCGGCGGTGAACTGGCGCTACCGCGCCGAACCGGACCCCGGCCTCGGCGGCCGGGTGGTCTACGTGCCGCGCGGCAAGGTGCTCGGCGGGTCGAGCTCGATCAACGCGATGGTCTACTGCCGCGGCCTGCCGGAGGATTTCGACGACTGGCGCGACGCCGGCAACCCGGGATGGGGCTGGGACGAGGTCGCGCCGGCCTTCGCCGGGATCGAGCGCCGCGTCGGCCCCGACGGCGCGGCGGAGGGCGGCGGCCCGCTCTGGGTCTCGTCGCGCGCCGCCGAATACCACAAGGTCCGCCGGCACTTCGAAGCCGCCGCGCGCGAGGCCGGGCTGCCGGCGACCGACGACATGAACGGCGCGGCGCCCGAAGGGGTCGGGCCCTACGCGATCACCACCCGCGGCGGGCTGCGCTGCTCGGCGGCCGACGCCTTCCTGCGCCCGGCGATGGCGCGGCGCAACCTCGCGGTGATGACCGGCGCCCATGTCCGGCGCGTGCTGTTCGACGGCCGCCGCGCGACGGGGGTGGAGCTGCGCCGCGGCGGCGAGATCCTGCGCGTCCACGCCCGGCGCGAAGTGGTGCTGGCCGCCGGCGCGGTGAACTCGCCGCAACTGCTCCAGCTGTCGGGGATCGGCCCGGGCGCCGCGCTGCGGGCGCTGGGGATCGCGGTGCTGCACCACAACCCGGCCGTCGGCGGCGGGCTGCAGGACCACCTCGGCGTCAACTACGCCTTCCGCGCCACCGAGCCGACGCTGAACCAGGCGCTCGGGACCTGGCGCGGGCGCATCGCCGCCAGCCTCGCCTTCCTCGCGCGGCGGCGCGGACCGCTCAGCCTCAGCGTCAACCAGATGGGCGGCCTCGTGCGCAGCACGCCCCAGGCCACGCGTCCGGACATCCAGCTCTACTTCAACCCGCTCAGCTACTCGGCGGATTTTGCTGCGGAACGCCCGATCCTGCGGCCCGACGCCTTTCCCGGCTTCATCCTCGGCTTCAACCCCTGCCGGCCGACCAGCCTGGGCCGCGTCGATCTCGCCTCGCCCGATCCGGCGGCGCCGCCGCGGATCGTGCTGAACTACCTGAGCACCGAGGCCGACCTCCGCGGCGCGCTCGCGGGCGCGCGGCTGGTCGGCCGGCTGCAGGACACCGCGGCGCTGCGCCGGCTGATCGACGGCGCCCCGCGCCTCGACCTGACCCGCGCGACCGACGAGGCCATCCTCGCCGATTTCCGCGCCCGGTCCGGCAGCGTCTACCACCCCTGCGGCTCCTGCCGGATGGCGCCCGCCGACCGCGGCGGCGTGCTCGACCCGTGCCTGCGGGTGCACGGCGTCGAGGGCCTGCGGGTGATCGACGCCTCGGCCTTTCCCAACATCACCTCGGCCAACACCAACGCGCCCACGCTCATGCTCGCCCGGCGCGCGGCCGA
>CAYTMB010000406.1:0-2823 GCA_964438465.1 uncultured Rhodovulum sp.
GGCCGGCGGTGCAGCTGTTCTCGGCGTAGTAGTCGGTGAACTTCAGGCCCTCGGCCGCGATGCGGTCGATGTTCGGGGTCTGGTAGCCGACCACGCCGAATCCGTAGGCCGAGATGTTGGTCTGGCCGATGTCGTCGCCGAAGATGACGAGGATGTTCGGCTTGTCGGGCGCGGCGGCGTCCTGCGCGAGCGCGATGCCGCTGGCCGTGAGCGCCAGGCTGGCGGCGAGGCCGAGGGTTTTCAGCATGCGGTACTCCCTGACGACGTGGATTGCGATTTCTGCGCCCTGACAACGCAGCGGAAGCCGATATGGCTCATGCCGGTGTCGACCATTTGTGCGTGCCGCGCCGCCGGGCGGTAGCGGCGGCAGTAGGAGGGGGCGCAGAGGAAGGAGCCGCCCTTGACCACCCGGCGGGGGATCAGGATCTCCGGCTGGCGGGGGTCGTAGCTGCCCTCGCGGCCGGGACCGCGCGGGTTGTCGGCGGCGCAGCAGCCGGGCTTGTCCGGATCGGCGGCCGCGTGCCGCGACGCGAACCAGTCGGTGGTCCATTCCCAGACGTTGCCGCAGACCTCGAAGAGGCCGTAGCCGTTCGGCGGGAAGGATTTCACCGGGCAGGTCCCCGCATGGCCGTCCTCGGCGAGGTTCCGCCACGGGAAGGCGCCCTGCCAGGTGTTGGCGAGGTGGCGGCCGCGCGGCGTCAGCCCGTCGCCCCAGGCGAATTCGGCGCCGTCGAGGCCGCCACGGGCGGCGTATTCCCATTCGGCTTCGGTGGGCAGCGCCTTGCCGGCCCAGGCGGCGTAGGCTTCGGCGTCCTCGAAGGCGACATGGACGACGGGGTGGTCCTTTCGCCCCTTGATCGCGCTGCCCGGGCCTTCGGGGCGGCGCCAGCAGGCGCCGGGGACCCAGGACCACCAGTTGCGGAAGTCGCGGGTGTCGACGGGGCCGGGGGTCATGTGGAAGACCGTGCTGCCGGGCAGAAGCTCGTGCGGCGCCGCGTTCGGGTAGACCGCCGGATCGAGCGGGCGCTCGGCGACGGTGACAAAGCCGGTCGCCGCGACGAAGGCGGCGAACTGACGGTTGGTGACCGTCGTCTCGTCGATCTCGAAGGCGGCGACGCGGACCCGGTGCGCCGGCGCCTCCTCGGGATAGTGCCGGTCCGAGCCCATGAGGAAGCCGCCGCCGGGGATCCGGCGCATGCCGGCGACCGGGCCTTCGCGGAGCGGCCGGTTCATCCTGCGCTCTCCGGCGCCGGGTGGAAGGCGGGGTGCGGAAAGCGGTGCGCAGTCATGGCGTCCTCGACCGGGAAAGCGGAGCGCGCGACCGCGTCGGGTCGGGCGCCCCCGGACTATAGGTCAATCATCGGCGAGGCCAATGCCGAAGCCTTCGCGCTCGAGCTGCTCGCGTATGTTCTGGATGCGCTGATGCAGGGTCAGGGTGATCGGGCCGGAGGGGCCTTCGCTCGACAGCGGCCGCGGCGGCTGCGCTTCCGGGCATGGACGCCGAAAAGAGCCTCGTCGCGATCGTGGACAACGACCCGAGCGTGTGCCGCGTGCTGGCGCGGTTCGTGCGATCGCTCCGCTTCCAGGCCCCCTGCCCTCGCGAACATGCCGGCGTGACCGTCGAGGTCTGATGACGGGGCGCATCGCCGCGCTCGCCCTGCTCGCCCTCGCGTTGGCTGCTGGGGCCGTCACTGGGTTAAGAAGGTTTCCCATCGCACGGACCCGACGACCTTCGCGTCGGACCCGTCCGCGGGCGCAGCCGGCGGCGGCGCCGACTCCGGGTCCGCGCTGCAAGGGCTACTCGCGGGGGACGTATACGTTTGTATCTGTGGTTTGATTTGCGGCTGGTCAAATGGATGAGTGCTGACCACAATGAGTCCTCAAGCAACACAGGGAGAGTGGAAATGAAAGTCTCAGTCCTCGCCACGGGCCTGCTGGCCGGCGTCGTGATGGCCGCGCCGGCGATGGCGGACAAGCTCGACGACATCATCGGCTCCGGCACGCTGCGCTGCGCCGTCGTGCTCGATTTCCCGCCGATGGGAATGCGCGACGCCGACAACAACCCGATCGGCTTCGACGTCGACTATTGCAACGACCTCGCCGCCGCCCTCGGCGTGACGGCGGAAGTCGTGGAGACCACCTTCCCCGAGCGCATCCCCGCGCTGATGTCCGGCTCGGTCGACGTGGCCGTCGCCTCGACCTCCGACACGCTGGAGCGCGCCAAGACCGTGGGCTTCTCGATCCCCTACTACGCCTTCGAGAACGCGGTCGTCGCCAACGAGGGCGTCGAGATGGCCGACTGGGAAGGCATGAGGGGCAAGACCGTGGGCGCCACGGCGGGCACCTACGAGGCGATCTGGCTCGAGGCCAAGGTCAAGGAATGGGGCGAGGGCGAGTTCCGTCCATACCAGAACCAGGCCGACGTCTTCCTGGCGCTGAGCCAGGGCCAGCTCGACGCCACCGTCTCGACCGTCGAGGTCGCCGAGGCCAACGTGAAGTCCGGCAACTTCGCCGGGATCAGGATCGTGGACAAGGCGCCGATGGTCCCCGACTATGTGGCGCTGATCACGCTGCGCGAGGAATACGGGCTGATCAACTACATGGATCTGTTCATCAACCAGCAGGTCCGCACCGGCCGCTACGCCGAGCTCTATGCGAAATGGGTCGGCGAGGGCGAGCCCGCCGACCTGACCATCCCCGGCGTCTATCGCTGAGGATCGCCCCCGGGCGGCGCGGGTGATCCCCCGCGCCGCCCCTGCGTCAACCGAGCGAGGCGGTCATGTTCAACTACAGTTTCCGCTGGAACCAGGCGCTGCAATCGCT
>CAYTMB010000407.1:0-2820 GCA_964438465.1 uncultured Rhodovulum sp.
CGACCGCCATCGGCACGTCGCCGTGGCCGGTCATCAGGATCACCGGCAGGCCGGGATCGACCGACTGCAGCTTGCGCAGCAGCGCCATGCCGTCCATGCCCGGCATCCGGATGTCGGTGACGACGATGCCGGGGAAGTCGGGCGCGAGCGTCTTCAGCGCGCTCTCGGCCGCCTCGAAGCGCAGCGGCTCGAAGCCCGACAGCTGCAGCCACTGCGCGACGCTTTCGCGCATGTCGGCCTCGTCGTCGATGATCGCGACGCAGGATTTTGCGGTGGTCGTGTTCATGGGGTCACTCCGCGGCCCGGGCTGCGGGCTGGCCCTTCGCGCGGTTGCGCGGCAGCAGGAGCTCGAACACGGCGCCGCCGTCGGGCGCGTTGCGCGCGACGAGGCGGCCGCCCAGCTCCGCCGCAAATCCCGCCGAAATCGCGAGACCGAGGCCCAGGCCTTCGCCCGGCTTTTTTGTTGTGTAGAAGGGTTCGAACAGTTTCGAGGGATCGGCGAGGCCCGGCCCGTTGTCCTCGATCGACAACAGGATGGTCTCGCCGAGCACGAGGAAGATCTTCAGCCGGCGGTCCTGCTGGCCCTTGACCGCGTCGAGCGCGTTGCGCAGCAGGTTGACGATGATCTGCTCGATCCGGAGCGGATCGGCCATCACCACCGCGGGCTCGGAGGGCAGGGTGGTGGTGATCGTCACCGCCATCTTGCCGAGCTGCGGCGCCATCATCGACAGCGCCGCGCGCACGCTGTCGCGCAGGTCGACCGGCTCGAGGTCGACGTCGCCCTTGCGGGCGTAGGATTTCAGCTGGCGGGTGATGCCGCCCATCCGGTCGATCAGGTCGTCGATGCGCTGGAACGAGCTGAGCGCCTCGTCGGGGCGCTTGCGGGTCAGCAGGAGGCGCGCGCCGGCGAGGTAGGTCTTCATCGCCGCGAGCGGCTGGTTCAGCTCGTGGCTGACTGCGGCGGACATCTGGCCGAGCGCGGCGAGCTTGGAGGCCTGCTCGAGGCTCTGCTCGGCGTCCTTGAGGTTGCGCTCGACGCGCTGGCGGGCGGCCATCTCGACCGAGAGCCGGCGGTTCAGCAGGCGCAGCTCCTCGGATTCGCGCTGGACGCGGCGGCTTTCGGCGCGGGCGCGGCGCGACACCAGGTAGAAGGCGAGCGCGGTGACGAGGGCGATCGCCATCACCACCAGCGCCAGCACGGCGTTGACCTGGGCGCGCACGCCCTCGAGGGTGGGGAAGTAGGTCAGCCGCCAGCTGCGGAAGCCGACATTGACCTCGTTGCGCAGATGCGGCGTGCCGGCGATGTAGACGAAGTTCTCCGAGCCGAGCGAGCGTCGCGCCTCGTTGAACGCCGTGCCGACCCGCGACGGGCTGGTCGAGGTGGCGAGGATGTTGTCGAGCGTCTTGCCGCGCCAGTTCGGCTCGGAGGCGAGCAGCACCAGATCCTCGCCGTCGGTGACCACGACCTTGACCCGCGCCCGCCGCCAGCTTTCTTCGTGCAGGCCGAGATCGACGGTCACCACGATCACGCCGAGCGTGTCGCCGCCGTCCGTGAGCCGGCGCGAGTAGTGGAAGCTGTAGCCGCCGGTCTCGGTCGGCGTGATCGAGAAGGCGGTGTTGTTGGCGGCGTCCGCGGTCGGCATGGCGAAGTAGTCGCGCGCGCTCTCGTCGGCGTCGCGCGGCCGGTCGTCGCTGGCGGCGACCACGCTGCCGTCGTCGTCGAGCAGGAAGATCGAGCCGGCCCCGATCTCCTCGCGGAAGGTGGCGAGGCGGGCGTCGGCCTCGGCGAAGTTGCCCTCCACCAGCGCCTCGATCAGGATCGGGTCGCGCGACAGCAGCAGCGGCACCACCGAATGGCGTTGCAGCGCGCTCTGCAGGCTGCCGGCGTAGAGCGTGGCGCGCACCGTCGCGTCGGCGTTCTGCGCCTCGCTGAACGAACGGGTGAGGTAGATCTGCCCGCCCCAGATCACCAGGGCCATGACGAGCGCCGAGACCAGCAGGCCCAGGCGGAGCCAGATCGCGGCCGGGCGCCCGCGCGGGCGCGGCAGGTGGGCGGCATCGGTCATGGCCGTGACGCTACGCCCGAGGGTCGATCCGCTCAAGCGCCTTGCAGCGCCGTGGCGTCGATCAGGCCGGCGAACAGCCGGGCGCCGTCGGCCCCGCCGAGCGCCGGGTCGACGGCGCGCTCGGGGTGCGGCATCAGCCCCAGCACGCGGCGGTTCTCCGACAGCACGCCGGCCACGTCGTTCATCGAGCCGTTGGGATTGGCGCGGTAGCGGAAGGCGACCCGGTCCTCGCCCTCGAGCCGGGCGAGCGTGTCGTCGTCGGCGATGAAGGCGCCGTCGTGATGCGCGACGGGAAAGCTCACGATCTCGGAGCGGCGATAGCCGCGGGTGAAGGCGCTGTCCTCGGTCCCGACGCTGAGCGGGGCGGGGGCGCAGACGAACTTCAGCCCGGCGTTGCGCATCAGCGCGCCGGGCAGCAGGCCCGCCTCGATCAGCACCTGGAAGCCGTTGCAGACCCCGAGCACATGGCCGCCGGCGGTCGCGAAGGCGACCACGGCGCGCATCACCGGCGCGCGCGCCGCGATGGCGCCGCAGCGCAGGTAGTCGCCGAAGGAGAAGCCGCCGGGGATCGCCACGAGGTCGAGGCCGGCGGGCAGGTCGGCGTCCTTGTGCCAGACCATCGTCACCTCGGCGCCGGCGGCGCGCAGCGCCACGGCGATGTCGCGATCGCAGTTCGAGCCGGGAAACACCACGACGCCGGCGCGCATGGTCATGCGATCTCGACCTCGTAGTTCTCGATCACCGTGTTGGCGAG
>CAYTMB010000408.1:0-2819 GCA_964438465.1 uncultured Rhodovulum sp.
AGATGCGCGGCGAAGCCCGCGACGCCCGCGAGACCCAGCGCCAGCCCGAGCGGCGGCGGCCCGGCGAGGACCACCGCGAGCGTCGCCCAGGCCAGCGCGGCCGCCGCGAAGCCCGCGAGCCAGCGCGGCGTCTCGGGCCCGAGCAGCCGGGCGGTGGACTTCACGCCGATCAGCGCATCGTCCTCGCGGTCCTGATGCGCGTAGATCGTGTCGTAGAACAGCGTCCAGGCGACGCCGGCGACGTAGAGCGCCACCGCCGGGAAGGCGACGAAGCCGGCGTGGGCGGCGAAGGCGAGCAGGATCCCCCAGTTGAAGGCGAGCCCGAGGAACACCTGCGGCCACCAGGTGAAGCGCTTGGCGAAGGGATAGATCGCCACCAGCCCGAGCGACGCGACGCCGAGGGCGACGGCCGCCGGCGGGAAGGTCAGCAGGACGCCGAAGGCCAGCAGCGCCTGCGCGACCATCCAGGCCGCAGCAGCGCGCGGGCTGACCTGTCCGGAGGGCAGCGGCCGCGAGCGGGTGCGCGCGACGGCGGCGTCGATGTCGCGGTCGCTGAGGTCGTTCCAGGTGCAGCCGGCGCCGCGCATCAGCAAGGCGCCGATGGCGCAGCCGACGGCGATCCAGAGGTCGAACCAGCGCGGCCCGGCCGGGTCGGCGGCCATCGCCAGCGCGAGGCCCCACCAGCAGGGGATCAGCAGCAGCCATGTCCCCACCGGCCGGTCGGCGCGGCTGAGGCGCAGATAGGGCCGCCAGGCCGGCGGCGCGAAGCGGTCCACCCAGTTGTCGGGAGGCGCGTCCGACACCTGCCCGAATTGTCCGGATTGTATTGTCTTGTCGGTCGTCATAGCTGACAGGCTATGACAGATCGTGCGGCGAAGATCAGGCTTTTTGTCGAGGCCGACCTCGGGGAAGGCGCCGTCGTGGCGCTGACGCCGCAGCAGGCGCATTACCTGTTCACCGTGATGCGGCTGGAGGCCGGCGACCCGGTGGCGGCCTTCAATGGCCGCGACGGCGAATGGCTGACCGAGGCGCGGCCCGCCGGCAAGCGCGGCGGCGCGCTGGTCGCGGTCGGCCCCGGCCAGCCGCAGCGACGGCCGCCGGATCTGTGGCTGGTGTTTGCGCCGATCAGGAAGGCGCGCACCGATTTCATCGTGGAGAAGGCGGCCGAGCTCGGCTGCGCCCGGGTGCAGCCGGTGTTCACCCGGCACACCGTCGCCGAGCGGCTGCGCACGGACAAGCTGCGCGCGCACGCGATCGAGGCGGCCGAGCAATGCGGCGAGACCTGGGTTCCCGAGGTCGCCGAGCCGGTGAAGCTCGATGCGCTGCTCGACGGTTGGGATCCGGGCCGGCGGCTGATGTTCTGCGACGAGAGCCGCGACGCGCGGCCGGCCGCCGCGGCGCTGGCTGCGGCGGCGCCCGGCCCCTGGGCGATCCTGATCGGGCCGGTGGGCGGCTTCGCGGCCGAGGAGGCGGCGCGGCTGCGCGGCGCCCCCTATGTCCTGCCGGTCACGCTGGGGCCGCGCATCCTGCGCGCGGACACCGCCGCGGTGGCGGCGGTCACGCTGTGGCAGGCCGCCTTGGGCGACTGGCGATGAGCTTTCTGCGGCCCGAATTGGCCGAGGCGCTGGGCCGGCGGCGCGAGGCGCTGGTCTGGGGCGCGGCGCTGGCGCTGGGGCTGGCCCTGCTGTGGCGGGGCTACGCCCGGGTCGAGCCGCTGAGCTTCGTGGTGGGGATCGCGGTCGCGGTCGCCGGCTTCGCGCTGCTGCGCGGCGCGCTGGCGCGGATGCGGCTGGCGGGGGCCGCCGCGGCGCCCGGCGTGGTGGTGATCGACGAGGGCCGCATCGGCCTGCTGGGGCCCGAGGGCGGCGGTTTCGTCGATCTGGCCGCGCTGGTCGCGGTCGAGATCGCCGGCGGGCCGGGGCGGCGCGACCGGGCCTGGGTGCTGCGCGGCGAGGACGGCGGGGCGCTGGTGATCCCGTTCGGCGCGGTGGGGGCGGCGGCGCTGCCCGACGCGCTGGCGGCGCTGCCCGGGATCGACCTCGACGCCGCCGGGGCGGCCGGGGCGACGGTCTGGCGGCGCCGCGCTGCGGCCTCCGGCGCGCTTGCTTTGCCTTTCGGCGACCGATAGGCGTTGCGCGAAACCAGAGGCGCCTTGCAAATGTCCATTCCCCAATCGGGCGGCGGCCCCATCGAGCACCGCGACCAGCTGGCCGAATATCTCGCGTCCGGCTGCAAGCCCCCCGCCGACTGGCGGATCGGCACCGAGCACGAGAAGTTCGGCTACGATCTCGCGCGGCGCCTGCCGCTGCCCTACGACGGTCCCTGTTCGATCCGGGCGATGCTGGAGGGGCTGCGCGACCGCTTCGGCTGGGGCGAGGTGCGCGAGGGCGAGGCGCTGATCGGGCTGGTCAAGGACGGGGCCAACGTCAGCCTCGAGCCGGGCGGCCAGCTCGAGCTGTCCGGCGCGCCGGTCGAGACCATCCACCACACCTGCGACGAGGTGAACGCGCATCTGCGCGAGGTGAAGGCCATCGCCGACGACATCGGCGCGGGCTTCATCGGGCTGGGCGCCGCGCCGGAATGGACGCACGAGCAGATGCCGGTGATGCCCAAGGGGCGCTACGGGCTGATGACGTCCTACATGCCGAAGGTGGGCGCGACCGGCACGATGATGATGTACCGGACCTGCACCGTGCAGGTGAACCTCGACTTCGCCTCCGAGGCCGACATGGTGGCGAAGTTCCGCGCGTCACTGGCGCTGCAACCGGTGGCGACGGCGCTGTTCGCCAACTCGCCGTTCTTCGACGGCCGGGTCAACG
>CAYTMB010000409.1:0-2811 GCA_964438465.1 uncultured Rhodovulum sp.
CGCGGCGGTCAGCCGAAGGCGAACCGGGCCGAGACGAACAGCAGGAAGACGGCGAAGCAGGTCTCCAGCGCCCGCGCCGGCAAGGCATGGGCCGCGCGCACCCCGAGCGGCGCGAACAAGAGCGTCAGCGGCAGGATCAGCGCCACGCCGAGCAGGTTGACGTAGCCGATCGAGAACGGCGGCAGCCCCTCGACGCCGAGCCCCGCGACCATGTAGCCGAGCGCCGCGGGAATCGCGATCAGCACGCCGACCCCGGCCGCGGTCGCCACCGCCTGATGGATCGGCCGGCCGTACAGCGTCATGTAGGTGCTGCTCATCACCCCGCCGCCGACCCCCATCAGCGTCGACAGGAAGCCGATCACCACGCCCGCCGCGAAGTTGCCCGGCCCCTCGGGCAGCTGGCTCCCCAGCCGCCAGCTGGCCCGGTTGAACAGCATCCGCAGCGCCAGCAGCGTCGCCACCACCGCGAAGGCCAGCTGCAGCGTCTCGCCGGAGGCGAAGGCGGCGACGACGCTCGCCGCGATCACGCCCAGCGGCGCCGCGATCCGCCAGCGCCGCAGCATCGCCGTGTCCACCGCGCCGCGCGCCCGGTGCGCCCGGAACGAGCGCAGCGAGGTCGGCACGATCACCGCCAGCGAGGTGCCCAGCGCGACATGCATCCGGATCGAGTCGTCGTAGTCGAGCAGCGCCAGCGCCTTGTCCACCAGCGGCACGATCACCGCGCCGCCGCCGATCCCGAACACGCCCGCCATGAACCCGGCCAGCGCGCCGGCGACGCACAGCGCCGCCGCCAGCCAGGCGAGGTCCTGCGCCGCGATCCCGCCGATCATCGCGCCCGCCCCCGACCGGCCCCGCGCCGAGACGCCTGCGCCGGCCGTCCGCCCCGCGGCCTCCGGCGATGCGTGTCGCCCCGTTCGAGCGCAAGCTCCGATCGTCCCAGCGCCGCCTCCATGATGTCCGTCCGCTCCTTCGCCATGCCGGCTTGGTCCATCATCGTCGCGCGGAAGTCCACCTCGCGCGCGGGCCCGTCGCCGACCGTCCCGGCCCGCCGGGCGGCCTCGACGCCCGGTCCGTTCCCCTGCCCCGGACCGCAGGAGACAAAACTAATCGCTTTACGCATAGAATCACTCGCATAGCGCACAAAAATATTGTAGGGATTGTCCTGCAGCGTAGTGGAGCGCGATCGGCCGCAGTCCGTAGCCAGTATTGGGATATTTTACATGGTAAAACCTCGAGTACTGATCTCCACCGACATCGGCGGCATGGACAACGATGACGCCCAATCACTGATCCACGCGCTGTTCTACGCCAACGACCTGCGCTATGTCGGCATCGTCAACACCCGCAGCGACGACCGCGGCATCGTCGCGGGCAAACCGCGCGACGGGATGCAGATGATCGACGAGATCATCGGCGCCTATGCGCGCGACCTGCCGAACCTGCGCGCCGTGGACCGGGACTACCCCACCGCCGAGGCGCTGCGCAGCGTCGTGCGCAAGGGCGACGACCTCGGGCGGTTTCCGGGCCAGCTGTCGGCCGGCGCCGAGCTGATCGTTTCGGAGGCGCGCAAGGCCTCGCCGAACGATCCGCTCTATGTCCTGACCTGGGGGCCGGTCCACGACACCGTCGCGGCGCTGCTGTCGGCGCCCGACATCGTCCCGAACCTGCGCCTCATCTCGATCTCCGCCTGGGGCCAGGACAAGAAGAACCCGGCGGCGTTCAATGCGCTGGAAGCCGCGATCGCCCAGAACGACGCCTACAGGGATCTCTGGTGGATCAACGCCGAGGACTCGAACAAGGGCTTCTACCTGCGCGAAAACACCGGCATGCACGGCGGCGTCAATCACACCCTGCCCTGGGTGCTGGAGCACGCCAAGGGCTCCGGACATCTCGGCGACCTGCTGCATTCGAAATACACCTACGACGTCCACACCTGGCAGGATTCGGCGTCCTCCCCCGACGGCCTCAAGATGGGCGATTCGCCGTCGCTGCTGTATCTGATCGACGCCGTGAACAACGACGACCCGGGCGCGGCGAGCTGGGGCGGCACCTTCGTGCGCACCGGGCTGGGGTCGCAGACCTGGGGCGACACGCCGGCGCCCGAGCACCGGCTGGCGGGGATCGACGGCGCCGGATCGGTGGCCCGCCACCGCAGCGCCTTCCTCGACGACTACGCCAAGCGCCTCGACTGGGCCGGAGGCGACGGCAAGCCCGGCGGCGACGAAGTGAGCCCGGACGCCGACGGCGTGGTCCGCTTCGGCGGCGCCAAGATCCGGACGCCGACCGTGAGCGAAGTCGTCTCGCTCGACCTGGACGACGGCGACCGGATCATTTTCGTCAATTACGACCACGGCACCTTCAAGGGCATCCCTGGCGGCAATCCCCTCGTCGTGAACGAGCTGGGCAACTATGTGCAGATAAACGACCTCGCCGACATCGACGAACTGCTCCGCGTGAGTCCGCGGGTGTCGGCGGCGGCGGACCTGAAGGAGGACGTGCTGGTCCTCGCCATCGACAAGTCGACCGGGCTTCACGAGGTCGCGATCCACGGCTACGGCCGCGCCTATGCGGAAACCTACGACGTGCCGCTGCTGTGACCGCCGCCGGCCAGTCGCCGGCGCTCCGGCGACGGCGATCCCGTTGGCGACAGCGCGATGCGCTCGGCCCGCCGGCGGCCGCGCGCCCTGGTCGCCATGCCCCGATGGACGCCGGGACCGCGCTGCGCCAGGGCGGCCGCTGGCGCCGGTGATCGGCCACCTTCGCTTCAATGTGCTGGTCCTCGCGCATTCACGAAGGTTTCCATAGTCTTGA
>CAYTMB010000410.1:0-2806 GCA_964438465.1 uncultured Rhodovulum sp.
TTTCTCCCTGCGTTTCATAGCGCGAACCGGGGGCGAGATCACGCGCAATCTGCGCGCGGCCGCGACGGCGGCCAAAACTGCGCCGCATCGGACTCCGGTCCCGTTGCGGCGGGCGCGGTGGTGGTTCCGCAGTGCAGCATGCTGTGCTAAGGACAACGGACTCGAGAGACTCGAGGGGCGGCGCGAGGCAGGCAGGCAATGGTGATGATCGCGGCGTTGCGCCCGGGAGGGTTCGCGTGACCATCCGCTGGGCCATCCTCGGCTCCGGGCCGGTCGCGCGCAAGTTCACGCTCGGCCTGCGGCAGGCGCCCGACGCCGCCGCGACCCTGGTCGCCTCGCGCGATCCGGCCAAGGCCGAGGCCTTCGCACGCGATCTCGGCCTGCGCGCCGCCGCAAGCTACGAGGCCGCGGCAGGGAGCGGCGAGATCGACGCCGTCTACATCGCGACCCCGCCCTCCAGCCACCGGGCGCTGGCCCTCGCCGCCATCGCGGCGGGCAAGCCGGTGCTGGTGGAAAAACCCTTCGCGGCGAACGCCGCGGACGCCGAGGCCATCGTGGAGGCCGCCCGCAGCGCCGGGGTGTTCTGCATGGAGGCGATGTGGACGCGGTTCCTGCCGCTGGTGACGCATCTGAAGGCGCTGATCGCCGAAGGCGCCATCGGCGAGGCGCGCAGCTTTTCCGGCAGCTTCGGCGCCGCGACGCCGCCCGAGCCGGGAGCGAGCCTGTTCGACCCGGCCCAGGGCGGCGGGGCGCTGCTGCACCGCGGCGTCTACCCGCTGTCGCTCGCCTGCCACCTGCTCGGTCCGGCGCAGGAGTTCGAAAGCCTCGCCACCCTCGGCGCGACCGGGGTGGACGAGGACAGCATGCTGCTGCTGCGCCACGCCGGCGGGGCGCTGTCGACGGTGCAGGCGAGCCTCACGAGCGCGATGCCGACCGATTGCGTGATCCAGGGGACCGCGGGGATGATCCATGTCGCGGCGCCGATCTACCGCCCGTTCCGCCTCGCCCTCGCCAGCGTGCCGCCGCGCGGCCGGGAGGCCCCCGGCGCGCTCCGCGCCGAGGCGCTGAAGGAGGGCCACGCGCTGCAATCCGCGCAGCAGCGGCTGTCGGGCCTCGTCGGCCTGATTCGCGGCCGCCGGACCCGGCGCGTGCTGCGCCCCTACGCCGGCAACGGCTATCATTACCAGGCCGAGGAGCTGATGCGCTGCCTGCGCGAAGGCCGGACCGAAAGCGCGGTGATGCCGCTCGACGAGAGCCTCGCGCTCGTCCGGCTGATGGAGCGCGCCCGCGCCGCCTGGGGCGCAGAACATAACGGGGAACCGGCATGAAGGTTGGCGTCATCGGCTGCGGCTATGTGTTCGACACCTATATGGCGACCTGGGCGCGGCACCCGAAGCTGACGCTCCAGGGCGTCGCCGATCGCGACCCGGCCCGCGCCGAGGCGGTCTCGAAGCGCTACGGGCTGCGGCGCTACCCGAGCAACGCCGAGATGCTCGCCGATCCCGAGATCGACATCGTGGTCAACCTCACCAGCATCGAGAGCCATGCCGAGGTGACGCGGGACGCGCTGGAGGCGGGCAAGCACGTCTATTCCGAGAAGCCGCTCACCCTCGACCTCGAGGCGGCGCGGGCGCTCGCCGCCCTCGCCGCGGAAAAGGGGCTCACCCTGAGCTGCGCGCCGTCGAACGCGCTCGGCGACACCACCCAGACCATGTGGCGGGCGGTCCTCGACGGCGTCGTCGGCAACGTGCGGCTGATCTACGCCGATCTCGACGACAACCCGATCTACCTGATGGAGCCCGAGCTCTGGCGCTCGCCCTCGGGCGCGCCCTGGCCGGTCCAGCACGAATACGAGGCGGGCTGCACCATCGAGCATGTCGGCTACCACCTCACCTGGCTCTGCGCGATCTTCGGGCCGGTCGCCTCGGTGACGGCCTTCTCGAAATTCACCGTGCCGGACAAGACCCCGCTGCCGCTCGATCCGGCCGACACCCCCGATTTCTCCGTGGCCTGCCTCGACTTCCGCTCCGGCGTCACCGCGCGGGTGACCTGCTCGATCAGCGCGCCCTGGGACCACCGCATGCGCATCATCGGCGACAAGGGCATGCTCACGGCGGACACCTACCGGCATTACCGCTGCCCGGTCTATCTTGAGCGCTTCACCAAGCTCAGCATGAACGCGCGCAAATCCTATTCGGTGCGGACCAACAGCTTCCTGCAGTGGTTCTTCCGGGTCGGCGGGCGGCGGCTGAAGCTGGTCCGCAACGCCCCTCCCGGCGCCGGCGGCCGGATCCTCCGGGACGACGGACCCTGGTGGTCGCCGCGCGCCGCGCTCGGCCGGCTGAAGCGCAGCGAGCTCGGTCAGCAGGACAAATGCATCGGCATCGCCGAGCTGGCCGACGCGGTCGAGACCGGCCGCCCGATCTTTCCCGGCGCCGATTTCATGCTGCATCTCACCGAGCTGACCCTCGCCATCCAGAACGCCGGGCCGCGGGGCGCCGCCTATGCAATGACGACCGATTTTGCGCCGGTCGCGCCGCAGGCGGAGACGCTGCGCGCCGACGTCGACTACCGCTCCGCGCTGCGGATCCCGCTGCTGGCGCGCCTCGCGGACCGGATTCTCGACCGGTTGCACCAGCACTAGCACGGACGGCGCCCCGCCGCCCGCCCCGCCGCCCGCGCGGCAGCGGGCGGGATCGGCGGCGTTTCGGGCGAATTTCAGACACATTTCAACTCGGGGTTGTCCAGAGCCGATTAATCATGTCATTAAAAAACAACGCAATTTTGGTTGAGCTTTGGGGTAAAA
>CAYTMB010000411.1:0-2800 GCA_964438465.1 uncultured Rhodovulum sp.
GCACCGCGCTGCAGGACGCCGCTTCGGTCGCCGGCCTGCTCATCACCACCGAGGCCATGATCGCCGAGAAGCCGGAGCCCAAGGGCCAGGCCGGCGGCGGCATGGGCGGCGGCATGGGCGGAATGGGCGGCATGGACGGGATGATGTGATCCCGGCCTGACCCGACTGCGCCGACGGAACGGGGGGCCGCGCGCCCCCCGTTTCTTTTTGTCCCGCCGCTATCCGAGCGTCACCAGAGTCCCCTTGACCCAGCGCCGCACCCCGATCCGGCGCCAGCCGTCGCGCTCCGCCTCGACATAGACGACATCGCCCTTCTGGAACGCGCCCACCACGTCGAACTCGGTCCCGGGCCCCTGCCGGCAATTGGTGTCGTCGGTGTTGACCACCCCCCGCCGCACCGGCGCGGTCTGTTGCCCGAAGACCCAGTGATCCTTGCTCTTCGAGATCTTGAACCAGCCGTTGGTTTCGCGCCACACCCGCAGGATCGACCCCATTTCCGCCCGGTTGGCGCCGGCGACCCTGGGCCTGTCGGCGGCCGGCCCGGTGCGGATGTTCAGGAAATCCGCGGTCACCACCACGAGCCGGTCCGGCTGTTCCTCGCGCGCCGGCGCCTCCGCGACCGCGCCGCCGCCCAGCGCCGCCAGCACCTCCGGCAGGAAATGCGCCTTGAAGTCGGACACCGTGTTGCCGCCGAAAAATGCGGTTCCCGGGCAGGATTTCGTCGACCCGCCGCCGTTGGTTCGCCGTCCGGTGTTCAGGTCGAACCAGTGATGATAGACGATGCCGTCGTCGTTGCGCCTGATGGCGGGGATCTTCTTCAGGAATGCGGCGCAGCTGCGCAGGATCGACGCGCGCTGCGCCTGCGTCATCTGGTCCCTGCCGGCGTCGAAGTCGCCGACCGACTCGAAACACACCGCCCGGGCGTTGTTGCCGTAGATGCAGGCGGGGGTGTTGTTCAGGTTCCGCCCGGTCAGGATCGTCCCGTCGGGGAAGATCGAGAAATGCTGGCCGATGTCGGACCATCCGTTGTTCGCGACATGATGATGCTTCATGTTTCGCTGCAACTCGAAATGATTGCTTCCATTGAACTGCGCATAACTCGGAAGCCAAGTATGATGCTCTTGAATGTAACTGATGCTTCTTGCGATCGAGACCCCGCCAAGCCAGGATTCGAACTCCCCGATCGAGTATGAGGTGAAGCCGTACTTGGTCTGCATCTTGTCCCCCCTCTGTGATCGTGTTCCAGATCCCCCAGCATACCACATCTTCAGGCGCTTTCATCTCGGCCCGACTTCGCCCGCCCACCGCCCCGCGCGGCTCCCGCCGCCGCCGCAGGGCGCGCGCGGCGACCCCGGAATTTCTTGACGGCGGCGGCGGCGGTTGCCTAGGCTTCGCCGCGGCCGGCCAACGGACCGGTCCAGGGAGAGAGAGCAAGACCATGAGCAAGCGCGACGACCTGATCGCCCTCTACGCCGGCGACCTGCGCGACAAGTGCGGCGTGACGCCGGACATGGATTTCCTGACCAAGGTGGCGATCGGACTCGGCCCGGCGATCTACAACGCCGACAGCTCGACCGTCGCCGGCAGCGAGGCCTCCGAGATCGAGACCATCCGCAAGAACTTCCTGATCCGCAAGCTCGGCCTGCCCGACGGCCCCGACCTCGGCGCCGCGATCGACGCGGTGATCGACCAGTACGGCCGCGCGAACCGCAGCAAGCACCGCGCCGTGGTCTACTATCTGCTCGCCAAGCATTTCGGCAAGGAGAGCGTCTACGCCTGACGGCGCCGCGCGCACAGGGGCCAGCCGCAGCGCCCGCCCCTGTGGATAACTCCGCCGCCGTCCTGTTACGCGAGCGAAATCAGGTACTTGCCCGCCGTCACATCGTGTGACGCCCGGCGGCGGCGCCCTCAGCTCCGCGGCGCGATGCGGGTGACATGCCCCATCTTGCGCCCGGGACGGGCCTCGGCCTTGCCGTAGAGATGCAGCGCGGCCCCGGTCATCCCGGCCGCCGCCGCCGCCTCGTCGCCGAGCAGGTTCACCATCACCGCGTCGGAATGCCGGGCGCCGTCGCCGAGCGGCCAGCCGGCGACCGCGCGCACATGCTGCTCGAACTGACAGGTCAGGCAGGCGTCCATCGTCCAGTGCCCGGAGTTGTGCACCCGCGGCGCGATCTCGTTCACCACCAGCCCGGCCTTGGTCACGAACAGCTCGACCCCGATCACCCCGACATAGTCGAGCGCGTTCAATATCCGCCCCGCGATCAACGCCGCGTCCTGCGCCACCGCCGCCGGAACCCGCGCCGGCACCGTGGTCGTATGCAGGATCCCCTCCCGATGCACGTTCTCGCCCGGATCGAACGCCGCCACCGCGCCGTCGAGCCCGCGCGCCGCCACCACCGAGATCTCGCGCTCGAACGCGACGAACCCCTCCAGCACCGCCGGCCCGCCGCCCACCGCCGCCAGCGCCGCCGCGGCCTCGCCCGCCGCCATGATCCGCGCCTGGCCCTTGCCGTCGTAGCCGAGCCGTCGCGTCTTCAGGATCGCCGGCGCCCCGATCCGCGCCAGCGCCGCGTCGAGACCCGCGGCGCCGTCCACCGCCGCATAGGGCGCCGTCGCCAGCCCCAGCCCGGTCAGGAAATCCTTCTCCGCCACCCGGTCCTGCGCCGCCTCCAGCGCCCGCCGGCCCGGGCGCACCGGGACGAGCCCCGCCAGCGCGTCGACCGCCGCCACCGGCACGTTCTCGAACTCGTAGGTGACCACGTCCACCCCGGCGGCGAAGCCGCGCAGCGCCGCGACGTCG
>CAYTMB010000412.1:0-2797 GCA_964438465.1 uncultured Rhodovulum sp.
CGCGTCCGGACTGAGGAGTCCCCGATGATCTTGACGGAATTGAGCGCGCCGCCCGCGGCGGCGGTGCCCGTGCGCGCCTTTGCCGAGCACCTGCGGCTCGGCTCGGGCTTTGCCGACGACGGCGCGCAGGATGCGGTGCTGGAGCTGTACCTGCGCGCCGCCATGGCGGCGATCGAGGCGCGGCTGGGGCGGGCGCTGCTGGCCCGGCCGTTTTCGTGGACGGTGACGCGCTGGCGCGAGGAGGCGAGCCAGGGGCTGCCGGTCGCGCCGGTGCAGGCGGTGAGCGCGATCACCCTGCACGAGGCCGACGGCGGCGAGGTCGCGGTGGAGGCCGACCAGTGGTCGGTGCTGCGCGATGCGCAGCGGCCGCGGCTGGTGGGGCGCTTCGGGCGCAGCCTGCCGCGGATCCCGCGCGGGGGGCATGCCGAGGTGCGGTTCACCGCCGGCTTCGGCGACGCCTGGGAGGACGTGCCGGCGGACCTGCGCCAGGCCGTCCTGCTGCTGGCGGCGCATTTCTACGAGAACCGCGCCGATACCGGCTCGGTCAGCGGGTCGATGCCCTTCGGGGTGCTGGTGCTGATCGAGGCATATCGCGCCACCCGGATCGGCGGGGGCCTGTCGTGACGGCGGCGCCGAAGCTGAGCCGGCCGCTGATGCTGGAGGCGCGCGAGCGGGTCGCGGACGGGGCCGGCGGGTTCGCCGTCACCTGGGTGACGCTGGGGATGCTCTGGGCCGAGGTGCGGGTGCGCACCGGGCGCGAGGACTTCATCGCCACGGTGGCGCGGCCGCGGGTGCGCTACCGGATCGTCGTGCGCGGGGCGCCGTTCGGCGCGGCGTCGCGGCCCCGCGCGGAGCAGCGGCTGCGCGAGGGGAGCCGGGTCTTCGACATCCTGACGGTGGCCGAGTTCGACGCGGGCGGGCGCTACCTGGAGATCACCGCCGAGGAGGGGCTGGCCGCATGAGCGCCGCATTCGCGCTGGGTTTGCAGCGGGCCGTCTACGACCGGCTGGTGGCCGATATCGAGGTCGCCGCGCTGGTGGGCGGCGAGATTCATGACGCCGTGCCTGAGGCGCCGGTGGAGGCGATGCCGGCGGATTACGTGACGCTGGGCGAGGAGGTGGTGCGGCCGTTCGGCACCAAGACCAGCCTGGGCGCCATCCACGATTTCGACGTGACGGTGCATTCGAGCCGCGACGGGTTCGAGCGCGCCAAGCGGATCGCGGCGGCGGTCTGCGCGGCGCTGGTGGACGCGCCGCTGGGGCTGGAGGCGGGGGTGCTGGTGGGGCTGCGGTTCCTGCGCGCCAAGGCGGAGCGGGGGCCGGCGCCGGAGAAGCGGCGGATTTCCCTGCGGTTCCGCGCCGTCGTTGACGAAGACTAGACGCATCATCCCTCGGAGGAGGAAGACCACATGGCGGCCCAGAAAGGCAAGGACCTGCTCGTCAAGCTCGACATGAGCGGCGGCGGCGATTTCCAGACGGTGGCGGGGTTGCGCGCGACGCGGATCACGTTCAACGCGCAGTCGGTCGACGTGACCAACATCGGCAGCGCCGGGCGCTGGCGCGAGCTGCTGGCCGGGGCCGGCGTGCGGTCGGCGGCGATCTCGGGCTCGGGGGTCTTTCGCGACGAGGCGAGTGATGAGAAGGCGCGGGCGATCTTCTTCGCCGGCGAGATACCGAGCTTTCAGGTGATCGTGCCGGATTTCGGGGTGATCGAGGGGCCGTTCCAGATCACCTCGATCGAGTATTCCGGCAGCCATGACGGCGAGGCGGTCTACGAGCTGGCGCTCGCCTCGGCGGGGGCGCTGAGCTTCACGGCGATCTGATGGCCAACCCGTATCGCGGCGAGGTGGTCCTGTCGGTGGACGGGACGCCGCGGGTCATGCGGCTGACGCTGGGCGCGCTGGCCGAGCTGGAGGCGCGGCTGGAGAGCGAGTCTCTCGTCGAGCTGATCGGGCGGTTCGAGACCGGGGGCTTCCGGGTCGCCGATCTCGTGAGCCTGCTGGTCGCGGGCCTGAGCGGCGGCGGCTGGCGGATCGGCGAGGCGGAGTTCCTGGCGAGCCGGGTCGACGGCGGCCCGCTTGCGGCGGCGCAGGCGGCGGCGCGGCTGCTGAAGGTGACGTTCACGGTGCCGGACGAGGACGAGGCGCAATGAAGCGCATCGCCTGGGCGCGGCTGATGCAGGTCGGGCTGGGGCGGATGGGTCTGACGCCGGCGGTCTTCTGGGACCTGACGCCGGCGGAATTCATGCTGATGGCCGGGATCGGCGAGCGGCCGGGGGCGATGACCCGCGGCGGGCTCGACGCGCTCTTGGCGCGGTTTCCCGACGGCAAGGCGCAAGGGAGTGACCATGTCTGACTACGAGGCCGATATGGGCCGGCTGGACGCCCAGCTCGCGGGGCTCGAGGGCACCATCGCGGGGCTGGAGGGCGTCACCGGCAGCTTCCGCCGCGAGCTCGAGGGCGTGCAGGGCAGTATGAAGGACGCGGGCCGCGAGGCCACGGGGATGTCGCGCTCGGTGTCCTCCTCGGTGCGGCAGGCATTCGAGGGGATGATCCTCGACGGCAAGCGGCTGTCGGAGACGCTGGCCGGGGTCGGGCGCAACATCTCGGGCTCGGTGCTGAACAAGGCGCTGGCGCCGGTGCAGAACGCGCTGGGCTCGGCGTTGGGCGGCTTGCTGCCCTTCGCCAGTGGCGGCGTGGTGTCCGGCGGGCGGGTCGCGGCCTTCGCCCGCGGCGGCGTGGTGGACGGGCCGACGCATTTCCCGATGCGCGGCGGCCTGGGGCTGATGGGCGAGGCGG
>CAYTMB010000413.1:0-2783 GCA_964438465.1 uncultured Rhodovulum sp.
ACGGCCAAGGCGTGGCGCAGGACCACGCCGAGGCCGCCCGTTGGTACCGGCTCGCCGCCGAGCAGGGTGCTGCCAATGCCCAGAGCAATCTAGGCATCCTCTATGAATACGGCGACGGTGTGGCGCAGGACCACGCGGAGGCCGCTCGTTGGTATCGGCTCGCCGCCGAGCAGGGTCATGCCGGTGCCCAGTTCAGTCTGGGCGCCCTCCATTACAACGGCCAAGGCGTGGCGCCGGACCACGCCGAGGCCGCCCGTTGGTACCGGCTCGCCGCCGAGCAGGGTGATGCCCGTGCCCAGTACAGTCTGGGCGCCCTCCATTACAACGGCCAAGGCGTGGCGCAGGACCACGCCGAGGCCGCCCGTTGGTACCGGCTCGCCGCCGAACAGGGTAACGCCTATGCCCAGACCAATCTGGGCCTCCTCCACTATAGCGGCCACGGCGTGACGCAGGATTACACCGCAGCCAGGAGATGGTTTCTGGCCGCGGCTGAGCGTGGCAACGGCAGAGCGCAGTTCAATCTGGCGTCGATGCTGTCGCAAGGTCAGGGCGGACCGGCAGACCATCGCTCGGCCGAGAGCTGGTTTCGCAGAGCTGCGGCTGCGGGTGTTCCCGAGGCGGCTCAGGTCGTTGCTGAACTCGACCGCCCCGGAGAAATCAAACCCGAGCACGTCATAGCGGGCGCCCTCGCTGTCCTCTTGGGGATTGCGCTTCTCGCGGATGGAGACGGCGGCGGTTCGTCGACAAGCGATGACAGCTGGACACCATGGACACCACCCGCCTGCGGAATGTTCGAAGTGGAAATCGGGGGCTTTTGCGTATCACCTTAGACTGAGCCGCTGATCTACGCCGCCTGGGTCCGCGCGCTGCAGCGCCGGCTGATCGTGGACGAACTCGGGCCGCTGGCGGACGCGCTGCCGGCGCCGGATCCGGTGTTCCTGGAGCGGGTCTACCGCAACCTTGACGGCGCCGGCGTCTGGTGCGACGTGGTCCAGAGCACCGCCGCCGAGACCTGCACCGAGATCGCCCGCCTCGCGCTCGACGACGCGCTGCTGGAGATCGAGGCGCTGTTCGGGCCCCGGCTGGAGAGCTGGCGCTGGGGCGACGCGCATCAGGCGCTGCACCGCCACCTGACGCTGGGGCGGATCCCG
The DNA here is from genome assembly GCA_964438465.1 of uncultured Rhodovulum sp. GTDB lineage: Bacteria > Pseudomonadota > Alphaproteobacteria > Rhodobacterales > Rhodobacteraceae > Amaricoccus. The sequence goes on from CAYTMB010000413.1 coordinate 1,152, forward strand.
GTGCTGCGCCATCTGGTCAACATCCGCCAGTCGACGCCGGGCGGCGACGACACGCTGCTGCGCGGGATGATGCCGGGGACGGGGCCGGAGCCCTACCTGAACCTGCACGCCTCCGGCCTGCGCGCGGTCTACGACTTCTCCGATCCGGACTCGAGCGTGTTCGTGATCTCGACCGGCGAGAGCGGCCATCTGGTGTCGCGCCACTACGACGACCTCGCCGCGTTGTGGCGGCGCGCCGAATACGTTCCGATGGCGCTCGACCCCGCGCTGGCGCGCGCCGGCGCCGCAGGCGTGACGCGGATCGTGCCGTCGAGGTGACGCCTTCAGGAAAATCCAGTAAAGTCAGGGACTAAGCTCCGGTCCCAACGTGGGACGGGGCTTCGGACCCTAGCGATACACCCGGCTGTACTTCGCCCCGGCGAGGCTCGCGTCCGCGATCAGGCCGCGCTGGGCGTAGACCACCTCGACGATCGGGCGGTTGAAGCTGGCGGTGTTCAGGCTGCCCGCCGCGCCGTCGGTGTCGACCACCACCGCCGCATCGACCCCGAGGGTCCAGCCGTCGGCGAGGCGGAAATCCTGCAGCGCCTCGGGCGTCAGGAAGAACAGCACCTGGTTGTAGGCCTGCGCGCCGAGGCTGAAGCCGATCGAGACCGCGCTCAGCGAATAATAATCGACCGTGACGCCGTTGATCCGCAGCGCGCCCTCGCCGTAGGCGCCGCCGGCGAAGAACGCCAGCCGGTTGATGTTGGGAATGACCAGCACGCCCTGCGCCTGCGCCGCAAGCTGCTCGGAGCCCGACACCGTGGCGAACAGCTCGACCAGCGCCGCATCGACCGCGCCGTCGATCTTCGCGCCGGCGCTGCCTTCGAGGCTGGCCGGACGGGTGGTGCAGGCGGCGAGCCCGCCGGCGCCTGCGGCGAGAAACCCGCGTCGGGTCCAGGGGGTCATTGCCGTCTCCTTCATGCTCGGGTCCGCCTGCCTCGGTCCGTATCGCGAACGGACGCGTCAACCGCCGGTCTATGCGCCGGATTTCGCCGGGACACTAACACATCTTGCGGCGCCCCGCCAAGGCCCGCCCAAGATGCGGGGTGCGCCGCCGCGGCGATCAGGCCCCGGCGGCCAGCGCGCGGGCGACGCGCGGCGCGAAATAGGTCAGCACGCCGTCGCAGCCGGCGCGCTTGAAGGCGATCAGGCTCTCCCACATCGCGCGGTCGCCGTCGATCCAGCCGTTCGCCGCCGCCGCCTCGATCATCGCGTATTCGCCGCTGACCTGATAGGCGAAGGTCGGCACGCCGAACCGGGCCTTCACCGCGGCGCAGACGTCGAGATAGGGCAGGCCGGGCTTGACCATCACCATGTCGGCCCCCTCGGCGAGGTCGAGCGCCACCTCGCGCAGCGCCTCCGCGGCGTTGGCGCTGTCCATCTGGTAGGTCTTCTTGTCGCCCTTGAGCGCGCCGGTGGCGCCGACCGCGTCGCGGAACGGGCCGTAGAAGGCCGAGGCGTATTTCGCGGCGTAGCTCAGGATCACCACATCGGGAAAGTCGTTGTCGTGCAAGGCCTGGCGCATCATGCCGACGCGGCCGTCCATCATGTCGGACGGCCCGAGGATGTCGGCCCCGGCCTCGGCCTGGG
>CAYTMB010000414.1:0-2778 GCA_964438465.1 uncultured Rhodovulum sp.
TCCCAGGCCAGCAGTCCGTCGAGGCCGAAGAAGAACACCAGGTTGAGCCCGGCCAGCGTGAGCACGCGGGTGACGACCGGGCGGACCGAGGCGCCCGCGGCGGTCAGCCGGCGCCAGTCCCAGACCGTCCAGACCCCGAGGAAGGCGAAGACCGCGCCCGAGGCGCCGACCATCGGCAGCGCGCTCGGCGACAGCAGGCCGAAGGCGGCGCCGCCGGCGACCGCTCCGGCGAGGAAGGTCGGCAGCACCGATCCCGCCCCGTAGCGGTCGGCGACGAAGCGGCCGAGCCCGAGCAGCACCGCCATGTTCATCGCCATGTGCAGCAAGCCGCCGTGCAGGAAGGCGTGGCTGACGAACATCGTGTAGGGTTGCAGGTCGAACACCGGCGCGGCGCCGCGCAGCAGCGGCGACCAGAAGGCGCCGACGACGTAGAACCGGCCGCGCAGGCTGGGGTCGAGCAGGACGCCGCGGTCGGCGAGCTGCAGGATCAGCTCGACGAGCGCGATCAGGCCGACGAGCAGCAGCAGCTCGCGCGGCAGCGGGCGGGAGGCGGTCGGCTCGCCGAAGCGGTCGGTCTCGGCCATGTCAGGCGCTGGCCGCGAGCAGGCTGGCGTTGCCGCCGGCGGCGGTGGTGTCGATGCAGAGATGGCGCTCCAGCGCGTAGCGCTCGGGGGCGAGGCGCGCGGTCTCCAGCGCGACGATCGGCCCGGGGCGCGCGGCGAGCGCGCGGCGCAGCGCGCGCAGCCAGTCCCCGGGGCCGCGGGCGGCGACGAGGGCGAGCCCGGGCAGGCCGGTCAGCGCCTCCGGCGCGACCTGGCCGTCGAGCGCGGTGACCGGCATTCCGGCGGCGCCGAGCGGGGCGAGCGCGGCGCCGGCGCCCTCGGCGACGGCGAGCACGGCGTTGCCGCGCGCGAGGGCCTGGATCGCCTGGGCCAGCGCGTCCTCGGCGCCGGCGCCGAGGACGAGCACGCGGCCGCGCGGGTGCAGGCTGAGGCGGTTGCTCTCGCCGGTGGGGCCGGGCAGGTCGAGCGGCGCGTCGGGCAGCGCGGCGGCGGCGTCGAGGGCGGGGTGGGCGCCGAGGACGCGGCGCAGCGCGGCGATGCGGTCGGGGCGGCCGGCCCAGGGGCCGGCGTCGAGCGCGGCGAAGGTCCGGGAGATGTCGATGAGGGGGCCGCCGGGGGCGGCGGTCGGGTCGGGCTCGGGCGCGCGTTGCAGGCGCGGCAGGTAGTGCGGGCCGCCGGCCTTGGGGCCGGTGCCCGACAGGCCCTCGCCGCCGAAGGGCTGCGAGCCGACGATGGCGCCGATCTGGTTGCGGTTGACGTAGGTGTTGCCGGCGTGGATGCGCGCGGTCACCCGCTCGACCCGGTCGTCGATGCGGCTGTGCAGGCCGAAGGTCAGGCCGTAGCCGCGGGCGTTGACGTCGTCGACGACGCGGTCGAGGTCGGCGGCCCTGAAGCTCGCGACATGCAGGACCGGGCCGAACACCTCGCGCTCGAGCGCCGCGATGCCGTCGACGGCGAGGACGGTGGGGGCGACGAAGCGGCCGTCGGCGGGCGGGGCGAGCGCCTTCAGCACGGTGTCGGCGTTCGCCTCGACATAGGCGGTGATGCCGTCCTCGGCCTCGGCGTCGATCACCGGGCCGATGTCGGTGGCGGGATCCCAGGGATCGCCGATGACGAGCGCCTCCATCGCGCCCTCCAGCATGTCGATCACCCGGGCGCGCGCGTCCTCCTGGACGTAGAGCAGGCGCAGCGCGGAGCAGCGCTGGCCGGCGGACTGGAAGGACGAGGCCAGCACGTCGCGCACCACCTGCTCGGTCAGCGCGGTGGAATCGACGATCATCGCGTTGAGGCCACCGGTCTCGGCGATCAGCACGGCGTCGGGGGCGGCGTTCTCGGCGAGCGCGCGGTGGATGGTCTGCGCCACTTCGGTCGAGCCGGTGAAGACCACGCCGGCGATGCCGGGGGCGGTGGTCAGCGGGCCGCCGACGGTGGGGCCGTCGCCGGGCAGCAGGATCAGCGCCTCGGCCGGAACGCCGGCTTCGTGCAGGAGTTCGACGGCGCGGGCGGCGATCAGCGGGGTCTGTTCGGCGGGCTTGGCGAGCACCGCGTTTCCGGCGCCGAGGCAGGCGGCGACCTGACCGGTGAAGATCGCGAGCGGGAAGTTCCAGGGCGAGATCGCTACCATGACGCCCCTGCCCCGCCCGGTCGCGGTCTCGGCGGCGTCGGCGTAGTAGCGCAGGAAATCGACGGCCTCGCGCAGCTCGGCGATGGCGTCGGGAAGCGTCTTGCCGGCCTCGCGGGTGGCGAGCGCGGTCAGTTCGGCGGCGTTGGCCTCGTAGAGGTCGGCGGCGCGGCGCAGGGCGGCGGCGCGCTCGGCGGCCGGGCGGGCGGACCAGTCCGGGAAGGCGGCGAGCGCCGCGGCGAGGGCGGCGGCGACCTCGCCGGGCGTGGTTTCGGCGACATGGCCCACGATGTCGGCTGGGTTGGCGGGGTTCTCCACCGCACGCGGGGGTGAGCCGGCGGCCGGGCCGGGCAGGCTCGGGGCGGCGCGCCACTGGTGGTTGCGCCAGGCTTCGCGGGCGGCGATCAGCGGCGCGATCGAGGCGGGCTCGTTGACGTTCCAGCCGGCGGCGTTGATGCGCGGCGCGAACAGCTGCGCCGGCGGGGCGATGCCGGGGTTGGCGATGGCCTCGCCGAAGGCGGCGACCTCGGCGTGCGGGCTGGCGGCGATGGCCTCGGGCGCGAGGTCCTTGTCGACGATCTGGTTGACGAAGGA
>CAYTMB010000415.1:0-2773 GCA_964438465.1 uncultured Rhodovulum sp.
GGCAGGCAGGCGCGCACCGATTTGTCGACGGACAAATCGGTGAAGCGAATGCGGATGACGCGCGCTCCAGCCTCATCCGGGTCCGGGCCGGCTCCGAGGCGATCAGCCGAGCCCGTATGATTTGTCGATGGACAAATCGGTCGGAGATGCGGCGCCGGCTCTGCCCGGCTTGAAGCGGCGCCCACCCTGCTCAGCAAATTACACCCGGCAAAAACGCCCGCGTCCCTCCCGGTCGCGCAGCTTACGATCCGGTTAACGCCGCCGACATTTCCACGTCAAATCAACGCCTTGACCGCATGGGCACGCGTGCCCACCCCGCCCGTCGTCAGCCCGCCTCGGCCAGCCGGGCCACATAGCGCGCCAGCGTGTCGATCTCGAGGTTCACCTTGTCGCCGACCGCCACGTCGCCCCAGGTGGTGTTCGCCTTGGTGTGAGGAATGAAGTTCACCCCGAACTCGCGCCCCTCGACCTCGTTGACCGTCAGCGACGTCCCGTTCAGCGCCACCGAGCCCTTCGGCGCCACGAACCGCGCCAGTTCGGCCGGCGCGCGGAACCGGACCCGGGTGCTGTCGCCCTCGGGCGTCACCGCGACGATCTCGGCCAGGCCGTCGACATGCCCCGACACGATATGCCCGCCAAGCTCGTCCCCGACCCGCAGCGCCCGCTCCAGGTTCACCGCCCGCCCCGGCGCCCAGGCGGTGCGGCCGTTGGCGATGGTGGTCCGCGACATCGTCTCGGCCGAGACGTCGACGTCGAACCAGGCCCCGTCCCCGGCCGCGCCGCGGTCGACCACGGTCAGGCAGACCCCGTCGCAGGCGATCGAGGCCCCCAGCGCGATGCCCTCGGGCGCATAGCGGCAGGTCAGCCGCGCGCGCAGGTCGCCGCGGGGCTCCAGCCGCTCGATGCGGCCGACGTCGGTGACGATTCCGGTGAACATGCGCGCTCCCGCCTTCCTCGCCGGGTGGTAGCCCGACCCGCGCGCGACGGCAAGCGCCCGTGCGCGACGCCGCGCGCGCACGCGGCTCAAGCCCCCTGCGCCTGCGCGCAAAGGCGCCCGCGCCGGCGCACGGCTTGCAAACCCGCGCCGGACCCGCGATATGGTCCGCGCCATGGACCCGACCCCTCCCGCCAGACTCCGCATCCGCCTCGTGCTCGCGCCCGGGGTGATGATCGGTCCCGGCAAGGCCGACCTGCTCGAGGGCATCCGCGACACCGGCTCGATCGCCGCCGCCGGCCGGCGCATGGGCATGAGCTACAAGCGCGCCTGGATGCTGGTCGGCGCGCTGAACGGCTTCTTCGCGACCCCGCTGGTGGAAAGCTCGCGCGGCGGGCGCAACCACGGCGGCGCCCACCTGACCGAGACCGGCGAACGCGTGCTCGCCCATTTCCGCGCGCTGGAATCCCGCGCCGCCGAAGCCGCGGCGGCCGAAGTCGGCGCCATCGCCGCCCTGCGCGCCGAAGCCGCACGATGACCGCCGCACCGCTCGCCGCCGCCGCGCCCGCGCCGGGCGCCGCGCCCTCGCGGCCGCTGCTGGCGCTCGCCTGGATGACGCTCGCGATCGGCTCCTTCGTGCTGATGGCGGTGGCCGGGCGCACGGTCCAGGTCGAGATGAACACCTTCGAGCTGATGCTCTACCGCTCGGCGGTCGGCTTCGCGGTGACCTGCGCCGTCATCGCCGCGTCGAAACGCGGCTTCGCCCAGATCCGCACCAGCCACCCCGGCCTGCACGTGCGGCGCAACCTGTTCCACTACACCGGCCAGAACCTGTGGTTCTACGCGGTGATGCTGATCCCGCTCGGCCAGCTCGCGGCGCTCGAGTTCACCAGCCCGATCTGGGTCGCCCTGCTCGCGCCGGCCTTCCTCGGCGAGACCCTGACCCGCGCGCGCATCGCCGCCGCGGCGATCGGCTTCGTCGGCGTGCTGATCGTCGCCCGGCCCGGCGTGTCGCCGCTCGGCCCCGGCCATGCGGCGGCGCTGCTCGCCGCGCTCGCCTTCGCGCTCAACACCATCTACACCCGCCGGATCATGGCCTTCGACGGCGTGCTCTGCGTGCTGTTCTGGATGACGCTGTCGCAGGGCGCCATGAGCCTCGCGCTCTCGCTGCCCGGCGGCATCCCGCTGCCCTCGGCCGCGGTCACGCCCTGGATCCTGCTGGTCGGCCTCACCGGCGTCACCGCGCATTTCGGGCTGACCTCGGCGCTCGGCCACGCCCCGGCGGGGGTGGTCGCGCCGATGGAGTTCCTGCGCCTGCCGATCCTCGCCTTCGTCGGCGCCTGGGTCTACGGCGAGGCGCTGCACCTCACCCTCCCGGTCGGCGCCGCGCTGATCTTCGGCGCCAACCTGATCGGGCTGCGCGCGGAGACCCGCCGGTCGCAGCGCCGACAAGCCCCTTTTGCACCGCAACAGGACATGCTAGGCGAAGCCGCGCTCGCCGATCCGAGCAATATCCCGCCCCGGAGCCCGCAATGAACATCGACAAGATCCCCGCCGGCAAGAACCCGCCCCAGGACATCAACGTGATCATCGAGATCACCGGAGGCGCCGCCGGCGGCGCGCCGGTGAAATACGAGATCGACAAGGACTCGGGCGCGGTCTTCGTCGACCGCATCGTCAACACGCCGATGTTCTACCCCTGCAACTACGGCTTCGTGCCGAACACCCTGCACGCCGACGGCGACCCGACCGACGTGCTGGTGCTGTGCGACTTCCCGCTGGCGCCCGGCGTCGTCATCCGCTGCCGCCCGGTCGGCGTGCTCAAGATGGAGGACGACG
>CAYTMB010000416.1:0-2766 GCA_964438465.1 uncultured Rhodovulum sp.
ATCAGCCGGACCCCGGCTCAGCCGTAGTCGCGGCGGATGGTGTCGAGCATCGCCGCATAGGCCGTCCGCTTGGCTTCGAGAACCGCGGTCTCGCTGAGCATCGGCGGCCGCTTCAGATGCCGGCGCAAGGCGCCGGCCACGCGGGGCGCCTCCACCGCGATCTGCAAGCGCACGATGCGCGGCGGCCGGCCGGGCGCCTTCGGCGCCGGCGACGGGTCGGCCGGCCCGGATCCCTTGCGACGCCGCGACTGCAGCGACCGCCGCGCGGCGGCGAACAGCCGGTCCTCCGAGGCGAACAGCGGCGGGATCGGGCCGAGGCGCAGGCCGAGGCTGTCCGCCCAGTCATGCCACTTGGAATCGAGGAACCGGTGCCCGATCCGCACCGGCACCCAGGGGGTCCGGAAGGCGTCGGAGATGATCGCCGCATGCATGGATTCCGCGATGACCAGCGGCGCGCCGGCGAGCCGGCGGATCACGGCGCGCGATTCGCCGCGGGGCGACACGAAGTCGAGGCCCGCGGCGGCGCAGACGGCGGCCCAGTCGTGCCGCTCGACCGTGCTCTCGTGCGGCACGAACACCGGGCGCCCCTGCCGTTCGATGCCCGCGAAGGCGGCCACGCGCGGGATCATCGCGGCCGGGTCGATCATGCCGAGCGGCTCCGGCAGCCCGAGCATCCGCGCGCTCGCCGGGCCGCGGACCGACCGGATGTCCCACCGCGTCCGGTCCGAGACATCGGGCGCCCGTCCGTCGCCGTAGCCGACGCCCGACCCCGCGACCAGAAAGCGCCGGCCTTCGCCGAGGCGCCGCTCCAGATCGGAGCTCAGCAGCGTGCCCACGCCGACCAGCGTGCGGTCCGTGCTCCAGCCGCGCCACCCGGGCAGGAGATCGTCCCACAGCCACTCGTTGAGGTCGTCGCCGAAGTTTCCCAGCGGGCTGCGATGATAGTACAAATCCACTCAAGCGACCCCGTCCGGCTGACTCGATAAAACCCCGTGGCCGGCCCGCCCGCCTTATCCCGAACCGGCGCGGCCACTTCTCGCGCCTGCAGCAATAGCCAGTTCCCTACACGACATGCGAGTGCTTTTTCGCCGGTCGGCCGGATTTCGCGCCTCCGGCCGCAGGCCGGATCCGGACGGCCGCTTCGCCGGCGGCGCGTTGACACAGGTTTCCAACACGTTGACGCGCGAGACAGTTTCCTTCCAGATCAACCGGATACCCGTCCGGGCACGCGTGCCCAAACCTGCCGGTCGCGCCGCCAAGGCATGTCTCCGCCGCAGACCGCATCACAGCCCGGCCGCCAGCCGGTCGAGCAGCGCCGCCAGCATCGCCTCGCAGCGGTCGATCTGCGCGACGGTGACGAACTCGTCGGGCTTGTGCCCCTGCGCCATCGAGCCGGGTCCGCAGACCACGGTCGGCAGGCCCAGCCGGTCGGCGAACAACCCGCCCTCGGTCCCGAACGCCACCTTGATCGTCGCGTTCGCCCCGGTCAGCGCCTTGACGAAGGCGACCACCGCGGCGTCGGGCGCGGTGCCGAGACCCGGATAGTTCATCACCTCCGCGATCCCGATCGCCGCGTCGGGGTCGCCGGTCGCGGCGACGATCCCCGCCGCGGCGGCGGCGATCTCCGCGACCAGCGCCTCGGGGTCGTCCTCGGCGAGATGGCGGATCTCGAAATCGACCTCCGCCCGGTTCGGCACGATGTTCAGCGCGCCGCCGCCGGCGATCCGCGCCACATGCAGCGTCGTGTAGGGCACGTCGTAGTCGCCGTCCCGCGCGCCCTCCGCCGCCAGCCGCGCCTGCGCCGCCCGGACCGCCTGCGCGAGATCGGCGGCGAGATGCAGCGCGTTCATCGCCAGCGGCGCCAGCGCGGTGTGTCCCTCGCGGCCGCGGCAGGTGGCGTGCAGCCCGCGCTTGCCCTTGTGGCCGGTCGCGACCGCCATGCCGGTCGGCTCGCCGACGATGCACATCCGCGGCCGCACCGGCGCGCCGGCCAGCAGGTCGATCAGCGAGCGCACCCCGAGGCAGCCGACCTCCTCGTCGTGGCTCAGCGCCAGATGCAGCGGCGTCGCGAGGTCGCGGCGCGCCGCCGCCAGCGCCGCGGCGACGGCGCAGGCGACGAACCCCTTCATGTCCGCGGCGCCGCGACCGTAGAGCCGGCCCTCCGCCTCGGTCAGCCGGAACGGCGGCCGGGTCCAGGCCTGGTTCTCGACCGGCACCACGTCGGTATGGCCCGACAGCATCACCCCGGGCCGGTCCCGCGGCCCGATGGTGGCGTAGAGGTTGGCCTTGGTCCCGGTCGCGTCCGGGATCAGCGCCGCCGCGACGCCCGCCCCGGCCAGCAGGTCGCGGACGTAGCGGATCAGCTCGAGGTTCGGCGCGGCGCTGATGGTCTCGAAGCCGATCAGCCGCTCGAGGATGGCGCGCGTCTCCATGGCCGTCTCCCCCGATGCCTCGCGTCAGCAGAACCGCAACGGCGGCGGCGTTGCAAGCCCGCGCCGGACGCACCCCGCGAACCGGTGGCGGGGCGGGCCTCGATCCCCGGCGCGGCCGCCCAAGGCACCGCTACCTCGCCACGTCAGGGGACAGGATCTCGCGTCGCGCCCGCGCGGCATGAAGAATGTCCTAATTTCCGGGATACTACTGTTTGATTACAGGTACTTGCCCGGAGTCGCACGGGTGCGACGCGTGCGCTTGCCGGCGCCGGCGCCGGGCTATTCCGGGATCACCTGCGACCGCCCGCCGGTCTCCTCGACCCGCAGCCGCGCG
>CAYTMB010000417.1:0-2761 GCA_964438465.1 uncultured Rhodovulum sp.
TCGACCTGCACGCGATCACGGTCTGGCAGGACCCCGACAAGCTGCGCGCCGCGACCCGCGAGCTCGCCGCCGCCTATATCGCCAGCGGCATCGACCCGGAGCGCTCGATCCTGTTCAACCAGAGCCAGGTCTCCGGCCATCCCGAGCTGGCCTGGATCTTCAACTGCGTCGCCCGGATCGGCTGGATGTACCGGATGGTCCAGTTCAAGGACAAGGCCGGCAAGAACGCCGAGAACGCCTCGCTCGGCCTGCTCGCCTATCCGTCGCTGATGGCCGCCGACATCCTGCTCTATCACGCGACCCATGTCCCGGTCGGCGAGGACCAGAAGCAGCATATCGAGCTGACCCGCGACATCGCGGCCAAGTTCAACCACGACTACGGCGTCGATTTCTTCCCGATGCCCGAGCCGGTGATCGAGGGGACCGCGACGCGGGTGATGAGCCTGCGCGACGGGACGAAGAAGATGTCGAAGTCCGACCCCTCGGACATGAGCCGGATCAACCTGACCGACGACGCCGACGCCATCGCCGCGAAGATCCGCCGCGCGCGCACCGACGCCGCGCCGCTGCCCGAGACCGTCGCGGGCCTCGAAGGCCGGCCCGAGGCGCGCAACCTCGTCAATATCTATGCGGCGCTGGCGGGCGGTTCCGCCGAGGCGGTCGTGGCCGAATTCGCCGGCCGGCCGTTCTCCGCCTTCAAGCCGGCGCTCGCCGACCTCGCGGTCGCGCATCTCGCGCCGATCACCGGACGGATCAAGGACCTGGTCTCCGATCCCGCCGAGATCGACCGCCTGCTCGGCCGCGGCGCCGAGCGCGCGGCCGAGATCGCCGCGCCGATCCTGCAGCGGACCTACGACATCGTCGGCCTGATCCGCGCGCGCTGACCCCGGTCCCCTGCCCGCACGGATCGCCCGGGACTTGTCCGCCCGGCGCGGCCGCTTCGCGTCGAAGCCGCGCCCCCGGGCCACATGCGCGACGCCGACGTGGCGCGCGGACCGAACTCAGGGAGACCTCTGCAAAAGGCCCCGGGACGGCGGTCGGCGCTCCGTTAACACCTGTTTCGAAAGTGTGACCGGAACTAGAATACCTCATCTATATCAATTAGTTATCCTTCTGTGCACGCGTGCACACCCGCGCCGGGGGCACATCTCTGCGGCCGGACGGCCGCAGAGGCCTGTCGCGGAAGCCTCTCAGAACCGCAGCGCCTTGGCCTGGCGGATCTGCGGCAGGCGGCCGAGTTCGGCCAGCGCCGCCTCGCTCACCGCCTCGTCCACGCCGAGGAAGGCGATCGCCTCGCCGCTCTTTTCCGCCCGGCCCAGCGCGAAGGTCGCGATGTTGATCCCGAGCGCCCCGAGCTTGGTCCCCAGCGCGCCGATATAGCCCGGGGTGTCGGTGTTCGTCGTGTAGAGCATGTAGGGCATCGGCTCGGCCTCCAGCCCGATGCCCTTGATCTGGATGAAGCGCGGCTTGCCGTCCGAATAGATCGTGCCGGCGACCGAGCGGGTCTGGACCTCGGTGGTCACCACCAGCCGGATATAGGAGCCGAAGGCGCCCTGCGTGTCCTTGCGGGTCTCGGCGATATGGATGCCGCGCTCGCGCGCGACCAGCGGGGCCGAGACCATGTTGACGCCGCCCTCGCCGACCAGCGGCTTCAGCAGCCCCGCCGCCAGCGCCGCGGTCAGCGGCTTGCGGTTCAGCTCGCCCACCTCGCCGACGTATTCGATCTCGATCTCGGTGATCGGATGCTCGGTGACCTGCCCGGCGAAGCTGCCGAGCATCTCGGCGAGGCTGATCCAGGGCTTCAGGATCGGCGCCTCCTCGGCGGTGACCGACGGCGCGTTCAGCGCATTCGAGATCGCGCCGTGCATCAGATAGTCCGACATCTGCTCGGCGATCTGCAGCGCGACGTTCTCCTGCGCCTCGGTGGTCGCGGCGCCGAGATGCGGCGTGCAGACCATGTTCGGCGCGTCGAACAGCGGGTTCTCCTTGGCCGGCTCCACAGAGAACACGTCGAAGGCCGCCCCGGCGAGCCGGCCCTCGCGCAGCGCCTCCGCGACCGCCGCCTCGTCGACCAGCCCGCCGCGGGCGCAGTTGATCAGCCGCGCGCCGGGCTTCATCCGGGCGATGCGCTCGGCCGACAGGATGTTCGCGGTCTTCTCGGTCTTCGGCACATGCAGCGTCACGAAGTCGGCGCGGGCGAGCAGGTCGTCGACCTCCTCGATCCGCTCGATCCCCAGCGCCTGGGCGCGGTCGGCCGACAGGAACGGGTCGTAGGCGATCACCTTCATCTTCAGCCCGATCGCGCGGGCGGCCACCACCGAGCCGATGTTGCCGGCGCCGATCAGGCCCAGGGTCTTGCCGGTGATCTCGACGCCCATGAACTTCGACTTCTCCCACAAGCCTGCGCGGGTCGAGGCGTCGGCGGCGGGGATCTGGCGGGCGGTCGCGAACATCATCGCGATGGCGTGCTCGGCGGTGGTGATCGAGTTGCCGAAGGGCGTGTTCATCACCACGATGCCGCGGGCCGAAGCCGCCGGGATATCGACGTTGTCGACGCCGATGCCGGCGCGGCCGATCACCTTGAGATTGGTCGCCTTCGCCAGCAGGTCGGCCGTGGCCTTGGTCGCCGAGCGGATGGCGAGGCCGTCGTAGTCGCCGATGATCTCGGCGAGCCGGGCGGGGTCCTTGCCGAGCTGCGGCTGGAAATCGACCTCGACGCCATTGTCGCGGAAGATCTGCACGGCGGCGTCGGAGAGTTCGT
>CAYTMB010000418.1:0-2760 GCA_964438465.1 uncultured Rhodovulum sp.
CCGGGACGCCGGCGTCCTCGAAGGCCTTGTTCGACAGCCACAGCCACTGCCACGAATGGATGTTGACCGGCACGCAGTAGATCTTGCCGTCCAGCGTGCAGCTCTCGAGCAGCGCCGGCGCGGCGACGACATCGGTCCAGCCCTCCGCGGTCGCGAGATCGGTCAGGTCGCGCATCAGTCCGGACTCGACCAGCTCCTCGGCCTGGCGGCCGTGGTTGAACTGGGTCGCGGCCATCGGATCGCCGCCGGTGATCCGGCTGATCATGATCGGGCGCGCCGTCGAGCCCGAACCGGCGATCGCGCCGTCGACCCATTTGTTGCCGGTGGCGTCGAAGGCGTTGGCGAGTTCCGCGACGGCCGCAGCCTCGCCCCCGGAGGTCCACCAATGCGTGACCTCGAGATCGGTGGCCCATCCCGCGCCGGCGGACAGCGCGACCGAGCTCGCAAGCACGGCGCCCAAGCTGCATATCTTCATTGAGCCCTCCCAGCTCTGCATCGTTGTAGGCGAAAGCTACGCAAGGTTGCGCCGGAACGCAACGACGGAATCGCCCGGAGGCGTCTTGCGCCGGCGGCCGCGCGCGGCGCATCTCGGAGCAGGGACGGTCTGCCTCGGATTGTTTCAATATAATTCAGCCATTTGCAAGGATTCGCCATCCCTCTCGAAAACAGGCCAGGCCGCGAAATTCAGTCAGGCATGTTCCGCTTGACCGGGCCAGATACCCACCTGTATCGTTGCAGTCATATTGCCGGGCGCGGCACGACGCAGCGCCGGGCGCCCCGCCAGAGAGAATCGCATCCCGTGGATCCAGCAGACCTTTCGCGTGGAACCCCGGCCGGGCGCGACGGCCGTCCGACGCTCCGGACCATCGCCTATATCACCGGGCTGGGCGTCACGACGGTCTCGCGCGCGCTGAACGACGCGCCCGATATCGGCCAGGCGACCAAGGACCGCGTCCGGCTGGTCGCGCGACAGATCGGCTACCGGCCGAACCGCGCCGGCGTGCGCCTGCGCACCGGCAAGACCAACGTCATCAGCCTGATCCTGTCGGTCGAGACCGAGGCGTTCGGGCTGACCAGCCATATCGTCTACGGGATTTCGGAGCATCTCGCCGGAACGCCCTACCATCTGATCGTGACCCCCTATCTCGCGCGCAGCGACCCGCTCGACCCGGTGCGCTACATCGTCGAGACCGGCTCGGCCGACGGGGTGATCTTCTCGCGCATCGAGCCGCAGGATCCGCGGGTCCGCTACCTGCACGACCGCGGTTTCCCCTTCGCGACGCACGGCCGGACCGACATGGGCGTCGAGCACCCGTTCTTCGACTTCGACAACGCCGCCTACGCCGAGATCGCCGTCGGGCGCCTGGTCGCGCGCGGCCGCCGCCGGCTGGCGCTGATCCCGCCGCCGTCCAACCTGACCTTCGCGCTGCACATGGCCGACGGCTTCATCCGCGGCGTCGAGCGCAACGAGATCGAGGAGATCCCGGTGCACGGCATCGACACCGACAGCCGCCCCGAGGCGGTCCAGACCGAGATCGCCCGCCTGATGACCGCGCGCCGCCCGCCCGACGGGCTGGTCTGCGGCAGCGCCGCGGTCGCCGTCTCCGCCATCGCCACGGCCGAGGGCCTCGGGCTGACGATCGGGCGCGACTTCGACGTGGCGGTGAAGGAGAGCTTCACCTTCATGCGCAAGTTCCGCCGCGAGATCGAGGTCGTGCACGAGGATTTCCGCGCCGCCGGCGTCGGCCTCGCCCAGGCGGTGCTGCGCACCATCGCCGGCGCGCCGCCCTCCGAACTCCAGACGATCGACGTGCCGCCCCGATAGGCGCCGGGCGCGGTCGGACCGTCCGGTCAGGCTGCGCCCCCCCCTTTTGCGGACGCCGCGCCCGCCGGGCGGAAGGGCCGCACGGGGTCGGGCGGCCAGCGTCGCGCAGGTTACGATTGTGTGAACAAGTTCAGAATTATTATTCTATATCAACATCTTACCAAGAGTCGCACGCGTGCGCATCTTGGTCTCGAAACCGCCGTCCCGGTGGGCCGACGGGTCGGGCGGGCGCGGGCGCGAGCCGGCGCGCGGCCCTCCCCGCCGCGTCACATCACCGCGCCGATCTGCCAGGGCACGAACTCGGCGCCGCCGAACCCGAGGGCCTCGCTCTTGGTCGGCCTGCCGGATGCGACCGCGAGGAACATCTCGAGGATCTCCTCGCCCTTCGCCTCCAGGCTCACGCCGTCCGAGACGACGTCGCCGCAGTTGATGTCCATGTCCTCGGACATCCGCTCGTACATCTCGGTGTTGGTGGCGAGCTTGATGCAGGGCGTCGGCTTGTAGCCCGAGACCGAGCCGCGCCCGGTGGTGAACACGATCAGGTTCGCCCCCGAGGCGACCTGACCGGTGACCGAGCAGGGATCGTAGCCGGGGCTGTCCATGAAGGTGAAGCCCGGCGTGGTGATCTCCTCGCCGAACTTGAACACCCCGGCCAGCGGCGCGGTGCCGCCCTTGGCCACCGCGCCCAGCGACTTCTCCAGGATCGTCGTCAGCCCGCCGCGCTTGTTGCCGGGGCTGGGGTTGTTGTCCATCTGGCCGCCGTTCCGGGCGGTGTAGTCCTCCCACCACTGGATGCGCTCGACCAATTTCTCGCCGACCTCGCGGCTGACCGCGCGGCGCGTCAGCAGGTGCTCGGCGCCGTAGACCTCGGGCGTCTCGGACAGGATCGTGGTGCCGCCGAGCCCGACCAGCAGGTCCGAGGCCACCCCGAGCGC
>CAYTMB010000419.1:0-2747 GCA_964438465.1 uncultured Rhodovulum sp.
TGATCGCCACCGACTTGCCCGAGCCGGTGGTGCCGGCGAT
The DNA here is from genome assembly GCA_964438465.1 of uncultured Rhodovulum sp. Classification (GTDB taxonomy): domain Bacteria; phylum Pseudomonadota; class Alphaproteobacteria; order Rhodobacterales; family Rhodobacteraceae; genus Amaricoccus. The sequence goes on from CAYTMB010000419.1 coordinate 41, forward strand.
CAGCAGGTGCGGCATCCGGGCGAGGTTGGCCACCACCGGCTCGCCGCCGATGTCCTTGCCGAGCGCGAGCGGCAGGGCGTGCGAGGAGTCGCCGTAGGATTTCGCGGCGAGGATTTCGCGCAGCAGCACCTTCTCGCGCAGCTCGTTCGGGAGTTCGATGCCGATGACGCTGCGGCCGGGGATGGTGGAGACGCGGCAGGCGAGGGCGGACATCGAGCGGGCGATGTCGTCGGCGAGGCCGATGACGCGGGAGGCCTTGAGGCCGGCGGCGGGCTCGAGCTCGTACATGGTGACGACGGGGCCGGGGCGGATCGCCACGATCTCGCCGCGCACGCCGTAGTCGTCGAGCACGGATTCCAGCATCCGGGCGTTTTCCTCGAGCGCGTCGGTCGAGAGGTGGTGGCGCACGATCGAGCTCGGGTTCTGCAGCAAGGACAGCGGCGGGGTGATCCAGGCGCCGGGGGCGTCGGGGTCGAGCGCAAGCTCGGGCTGCTCCTCGGAGCGCGCGCGCGCGCTGCGGGCCGGGGCGCGCTGGGGCGGGATCTGCACGCGGGGTTCGGGCGCGGCGGCCGGGGCGGGATCCGGCTCGGGTTCGATGACGGCGGGCGGCGCGGCGCGGGCGGGGCGCGGCTCGCCGTCGGCGGCGGCGCGCAGCGCCGCGGGGTCGAAGCGCGGGATCGGGCCGGGGCGGGGCAGGGGGGGCTGGTCGGACCGGGCGGCGCGGGCGGACCGGGCCAGCTCGCGGGCGCGGGCGGCGCCCTGGGCCGCGCCCGACAGCGCCTTGCCGGTCAGGCCGTGGGCGCCGGCGTAGACCAGCACCGAGCCCTGGCCCATGAAGCGGGTCACCGCCGCGGTCTCGGCCCAGGTGACGCCGAGCGCGTAGCCGGCGCAGAGCACGAAGGCCGCGGCGAGGGCCACGCTGGCGACCGGCAGCGCGACCGCGAGGTCGAGCGGGATCGCGGACAGGATCGCGCCGAGGGCTGCGTCGCCGAGCAGGCCGCCGAGGCCGTAGGCGTGCGGCCAGCCTGCGAGCGGGACATGGGTGGCGGCGAAGGCCGCCGCCGCCAGCAGCGCCACGGGCAGCGCGAGCGCGCGGCGCAGCGCGCGGGTCTCGCCGGCGTGCAGCATCAGCCGCAGGCCCCAGGCGGCCAGCGCGACCGGCAGGCCGTAGGCGGCCCAGCCGAGCGCGCGGTGCAGCGGGTCCGCGATCGAGGCCCCGATCAGCCCGAGCGCGTTGCGCGGGGCCTCGTCGGTGGCGCTGAACAGGCTGGGATCGTCCGGCGAATAGGTCCAGAGCAGGGTCCAGGCCAGCACGCCGAGGGTGATCAGCACGAGGCCGACCAGCTCGGTCCCGCGCCGGCGCAGCGCCTCCTCGGTGTCGCTTTCCATCAGCGGGCTGCGGCGTTTGCTCTTGGGGCGCGAAGCCATGTCGGTCAGACCCTTCTCGTGGAATGCGGCGCGCCGAGGCTGGCGCGGATGGCGCCGAGCCCGCGGGAGATCTCGTCGAGGCCGGCGACCAGCGCCACCCGGATATAGCCGGCGCCGGGGTTGCCCGTGGCCGGATCGTCGCGGCCGAGATAGGCGCCGGGCAGCACGCGCACGCCGGCGTCGCGCCACAGCGCGCGCGCGGCCGCCTCGCCGTCGCCGGCCGGCAGCCACAGGAAAAACCCGGCCTGCGGCGGGACGTAGCCGGGCAGGTCGCCGAGGATCGTGTCGGCGAGCTCGAACTTCGCGACATAGAGCGCGCGGCTGGCGTCGACATGGGCCTCGTCGCGCCACAGCGCGGCGGCGGCGCGCTGGAGCGGCAGCGGCGAGGGCGCGCCGCCGTAGGCGCGCATCCGGCGCATCAGGCCGATGGCCTGCGGGCCGCCGGCGACGAAGCCCGAGCGCAGGCCGGGGGCGCTGGAGCGCTTGGACAGCGAATGGAACACCAGCACCCGCTCGGGGTCGGCGCCGGCGGCCCGCCCCGCCGCCAGCGCGCCCGGCGGCGGGGCGCCGCGCCAGATCTCGGCGTAGCATTCGTCGACCAGCAGCAGGAAGTCGTGGCGCTCGGCGAGGGCGATCAGCGCGCGCAGGTAGGCCTCGCTCGCGACGGCGCCCTGCGGGTTCGACGGCGAGCACAGATAACACAGGCTGACCCGGTCGAGCAGCGCGGCGGGCAGCGCGGCGAAGTCGGGCAGGAAGCCGGTCTCGGCGGTGGCGGGGACCAGCACCGGCTCGGCGCCGGCGGCCAGCGCCGCGGCGCCGTAGGCCTGATAGAACGGGTTGGGCATCAGGACGGCCGGCTGCGCGCCGTTCTTGCGCTCGGGCGACAGCGCCAGCGCGGCGTTGAACAGCCCCTCGCGCGTGCCGTTCAGCGCCATCAGCTCGCGCGCGGGATCGAGCGTCACGCCGTAGCGCCGCCCGACCCAGCCGGCGATGGCCTCGAGCAGGTCGGGCGAGCCGTCGTTCGGGGGATAGAGGCCGAACTCGCGGGCGTGCGCGGCGATGGTCTCGGCGATGACCGGCGGCAGCGGGTGGCGCGGCTCGCCGATGGACATGGCGAGTTCCGGACCGCCCGGCGGAATGCCGTCGAGCAGCCGCCGCAGGCGCGGGAACGCGTATTCCGGCAGGGCGGAGAACCGCTCGGGAAACTGCATCTGTGGCCTCGTGACCGGGGTCTTGGACACGCCCCGCATTGCCGCGCAGCATAGCTTGGCGGGGCGCG
>CAYTMB010000420.1:0-2743 GCA_964438465.1 uncultured Rhodovulum sp.
CGGGGCGGCGCCCCGCTGATGCGATCCGGGGCGCCGATCTCGCGAAGGGGCGCGCGCCCGAGGCGATCAGGCGGAGGTCGTATGAGCCGTCCCGCCCCGCCCCGCGCGCAGCGCGACGCAGAAGAAAACCGGCCGAATCGCCCGGTTGCGGTTTAATCTCCCAGCCCGGGTGCTAGGTTCGGTGGCATGGTACGCCTCGTCATCGCTTCGAACCGCACGGCCACCCCGGGTCAGCCGCGCGCCGGCGGCCTCGCCGTCGCCCTCGCCGACGCCCTCATCGAGCGCGGCGGCGGCGTCTGGTTCGGCTGGTCGGGCGAGATCGCCGACCGCGAGCCGCGCGGCCTGCACATGGTGGCCGAGGGCGACGTCGAATTTGCGCTCGCCGACCTCACCGAGGCCGAGCACGAGGCCTATTACCTCGGCTACGCCAACCGCACGCTCTGGCCGGTGTTCCACTACCGCGTCGATCTCGCTCGGTTCGACGAGACCGAGTTCGCCGGCTACGAGGCGGTGAACCGGCGCTTCGGCCGCCTCCTCGCCGGCCTGACCCGCCCCGGCGACCTGGTCTGGCTGCACGACTACCATTTCCTGCTCATGGGCCAGGAGATGCGGACCTCCGGATGGGACGGCGCGCTCGGCTTCTTCCTGCACATCCCGTTCCCGGCGCCCGAGGTGTTCACGGCGCTCCCCCAGCACGCCCGCCTCGCGCGCGGCATGGCCGCCTTCGACCTGCTGGGGTTCCAGACCAACCGCGACACCGCGAACTTCCGCCGCTATCTCGTCGAGCACTGCGCCGGCGAGGTCGTCGACGCCCACCGCCTGCGGGTGTTCGGCCGCGTGATCGAGACGCGCACCTTCTCCATCGGCATCGACGCGGCCGAGATGGCCGCAATGGCCTGCGGCCCCGAGGCCAACGCCGCCGCCGCCAAGGTCGGGCGGATGCTCGACAGCCGCGCGCTGGTGATCGGCGTCGACCGCATGGACTATTCCAAGGGCCTGCCGCAGCGCATGGAGGCCTTCGGCCGCATGCTCGACCAGCACCCCGAGATGCACGGCCAGGTCAGCTTCCTGCAGATCGCCCCGCCCTCGCGCGAGACGCTCGACGCCTATGCCGCGCTGCGCGAGGAGCTCGACCGCCTCGCCGGCCGGATCAACGCCGAGATCGCCGACCTCGGCTGGCAGCCGATCCGCTACCTCGCCCGCGGCTACGACCGCGACACGCTGGCCGGCCTGTTCCGCCTCGCCCGCGTCGGGCTGGTCACGCCGCTCTATGACGGCATGAACCTCGTCGCCAAGGAATACGTCGCCGCGCAGGATCCGCAGGACCCCGGGGTGCTGGTGCTGTCGGAATTCGCCGGCGCCGCCGAACAGCTCGCCGCGGCGATCCTGGTGAACCCCTACGACATCGACGGCATGGCCGATGCGATCCACCGCGCGCTGCAGATGACGCTGGAGGAGCGCCGCGAGCGCTGGGCGACGCTCAACGCCGCGGTGCGCGAGCAGGACATCGCCTGGTGGCGCCGCGAGTTCCTCGACGCGCTCGAAGCGACGCAGACCGCGCAGGCGCAGGCGCCGGGACGCACCGCGGCGCGGGTCGCGCCGTGAGCGTGAACGACCTGACCGGCCTGCGCGTGGGCGCAGGCGACGCGCTGTTCTTCGACCTCGACGGCACGCTGGCGGAGATCGGCCCGGACCCCGACGCGATCTTCCTGCCGCCGGCGACCGCAGACGCGCTCGCGCGGCTCGCGGCGCGGCTGGGCGGCGCGCTCGCGCTCATCAGCGGCCGGGACCTGCGCGATCTCGCGTCGCGCACCCCCGCCGCGGTCTGGCGCGCCGGCGCGCACGGGCTGGAGGTCGCGGCGCCCGGCGACGCCCTGCCCGCGCCGCCCGCGCCGCCGCCGGAGGCGGCGCTCGCGCCGCTGCGCGCCGCAGCACAGGCGCCCGGCGTCCGGCTCGAACTGAAGGGTCCGGTCGCGGCCCTGCACTACCGCGCCGCGCCGGAGGCCGAGGCCGCCTGCCTGACGGCCGCCGCGGTCGCGGCCGCCGGCCTCGCGGGCTACGTCATGCAGGCCGGCAAGATGGTCGTGGAGATCAAGCCCGACCGCGCGCACAAGGGCCGGGCGTTGCGCGACATCGCGGCGATCGCGCCCTTCGCCGGCCGGCGCCCGATCATGTTCGGCGACGACGCCACCGACGAGGACGCCATCGAGGCCGCCCAGGCGCTCGGCGGCCTCGGCGTCAAGGTCGGTTCCGGCGACAGCGCCGCCCGCCTGCGCGCCCCCGATCCTGCGGCCGTCCGCGCCTGGATCGAGCGCGAAGCCGGGGCCTGACCGCGCCACGAAAAAGCTCTCTAGATTCTTCGTTCTATTTCAATATGTTGACTAGCGTATCAACCTGATACACCCTCGGCGGCTCACCCGAACGCGTCCGGCTCCGACGCCTTGCGCCGCGCCACGAACTCGCCCAGCGCCTCCGCCGCGGCCGGATCGAGCTGCGGCGCCTCGTACTCCGCCAGCATCCGCCGCATCCGCGCATTGGCGAGCTGCATCGAATCGAGCCCGCCGGCCTCGGACCAGGTCTCGTAGGGTCGGTAGTCCAGCACCTCGGTCCGCCAGAACGCGGTCTTGAAGTTCGCCTGGGTATGCGCGCAGCCGAGGAAATGCCCGCCCGGCCCGACCTCGCGCATCGCGTCCATCGCCTGGCCGTTCTCGCTGAGGTCGATCCCCTCGGCCAGCGAATGCAG
>CAYTMB010000421.1:0-2740 GCA_964438465.1 uncultured Rhodovulum sp.
CGGGCAGGCGCGGACCGATTTGTCGACGGACAAATCGGTCGGAGATGCGGCGCCGACTCCGCCCGTCCTGGAGGCGGGCGCGGCAGTCCTCACGCTCGTCCAGCGCGGGCGCAAAGTCCGCCGCTACAGCCCGAGACGCGCTAGCGCGGCGTCGAGCGGCGCCGGATCCGCGATCTCCAGCCGCACCGGCAGCACCAGCACCTGCCGGCGGAACGCCGGCGGCAGGCGCACGGCGTCCTTCTCCGTCGTCACCAGCTGCGCGCGCAGCAGCTTCGCGTCCTGCGCCAGCCGCGCCAGCAGCCGGCGCGGATAGGGCGCATGGTCGGCGAAACCGTGCGCGCCGACGATCTCGGCCCCGAGCCCGCTCAGCGTCTCGAAGAACTTCTCCGGCCGGCCGATCCCGGCGAAGGCGAAGGCCCGCATCCCCTTCCAGTCCATGCCGGTGGCGAGCGGCGCCAGCGCCCCCTCGATCCGCGCGGACCGCGCCAGCGCCGGCCAGGCCCGCAGCGCCGCCGCGCGCGCCGGCGCCTCGCCGAGCAGCAGCACCAGATCGGCGCGGGCCAGCCCCGCGGCCACCGGCTCGCGCAGCGGTCCCGCCGGCATCACCCGGCCGTTGCCGAAGCCGAAACCGGCGTCGACCACCACGATCGACAGGTCCTTGACCAGCGACGGGTTCTGGAACCCGTCGTCGAGGATCACCGCTTGCGCGCCGGCCGCCACCGCCGCCGCCGCGGCCGCGGCCCGGTCGCGGCCCACCCAGACCGGCGCCACGGCGGCGAGCAGCAGCGGCTCGTCGCCGACCTCGGCCGCGCCGTGCCGCCGCTCGTCCACCCGCACCGGCCCCGCCAGACTGCCGCCATGGCCGCGCGTGACCACATGCGCGGCGATCCCCCGCTCCGCCAGCAGGCCGGCGAGCGCCGCGACCGTCGGCGTCTTGCCGGCGCCGCCGGCGGTCAGGTTGCCGACGCAGATCACCGGAACCCCGACGCGGCGCCCGGGCCGCGCCAGCCGCCGGCGGGTGACGGCGGCCCAGATCCAGCCCAGGGGCGCCAGCAGCCGCGCCGCCGGCCCGGGCGCCTCCGGCGGCCGCGCCCAGAAGCCCGGCGCGCGCATCAGCCCCGCGCCCGGTCGAGATAGCCGCCGAGCACCTCGAGCACGCGGTCGGTCACGTCGGCGCCCTCGCTCATCGTCTCCCAGGCCGCCGCGGCCATGCCCGCCGCCCGGTCCGGCGCCAGCGCCGCGGTCAGCGCGGTCCCGAGGCTGGCCGCGTCGCGCACCAGCACCGCCGCCTGCGCCGCCCCCAGCCGCTCGTAGCCGTCGGCGAAGTTGCGCACATGCGGGCCGTGCAGGATCGCCGAGCCGAGCAGCGCCGGCTCGTAGGGATTGTGCCCGCCCACCGGCGCGATCGAGCCGCCGACGAAGCTGACCGAGGCGACGCGGTACCACAGCCCCATCTCGCCCAGCGTGTCGGCGAGATAGACGTCGGTGTCGGGCGTGACCGGCTCGCCCTTCGAGCGCTGGGCCACGGCCAGCCCGCGCGCGCGCAGCATCTCGGCGAGGCCGTCGCCGCGCACCGGATGCCGCGGGGCGAGGATCAGCGCCAGCATCGGCAGCATGCGGCGGGCCTGGGCATGGGCGTCGAGCGCCACCTCCTCCTCGCCGGGATGGGTCGAGGCCGCGAGCCAGACCGGCCGGCCGGCGAAGGCGCGGGTGATCCGCACCCGCTCGGCCTCGTCATGGCCGAGCGGCGCCGCGCCCTCCTTGAGCGAGCCGGTCACCTCGAGCCGGCCCGCCGCGGCGCCGAGCTCGGCGAACTGCCGGCCGGCGAGGTCGTCCTGCGCGAGGATGCGGTCGAACCGGCGCAGCAGGCTGCGCGCCATGCCGCGCATCCAGCGCCAGCGCTGGTAGCTGCGGTGCGAGATGCGGGCGTTGATCAGCACCATCGGCGCGCCGCGGGCGTGGGTGGCGACCAGCGTCGCCGGCCACAGCTCGCTCTCGGTCCAGACCGCGAGGTCGGGGCGCCAGTGGTCGAGGAAGCGCTCGGCCCAGGGGCCGACGTCGAGCGGCGCGAACTGGTGGATGGCGCGCTCGGGCAGCCGCGCGGCGAGGAACCGCTCCGAGGTGACGGTGCCGGTGGTCACGAGGCAGGTGAGATCGGGCCGGCCGACCTCGATCCGGCGCAGCAGCTCCAGCAGCGACGCCGCCTCGCCGACGCTCGCCGCATGGAACCAGGCGATGCGGCCTTCGGGCCGGTCGCGCCCGGCGACGCCCATGCGCTCGGACAGCCGCTCCGGATCCTCCTTGCCGGCGGCGGCGCGGCGGCGCAGCAGCCGCCGCGCCACGCCGCCCGCCCGGCGCGACAGCGCGAGATAGAGCGCGAGCAGCGCGGACCTATCGGGGTCGCCGGCCATCTGGTCGGGGGGTCAGCCCAGCTCCTCGGTCGGGCCGGCCTCGACCGCCTCGTCGCGCAGGCGGTGGATATGGGCGATGAAGTAGCGCATGTGGGCGTTGTCCACGCTGGCCTGCGCCTTGCCCTTCCAGGCGGCGTAGGCGGTGGCGTAATTGGGGAACACCCCGACCATGTCGATGGCCGACGGATCGCGGAACTCGCCACGCTGGGGGTCGACGAGTTCGCCCCCAAAGACAAAATGCAGCCGCTGCGGCATCGATCGGACCTCGCGCAAGGGTTCAGGAACGTCCGCGACCCTAGCGCCGCCACCGGGCCAGTCAATGCCGGCCG
>CAYTMB010000422.1:0-2739 GCA_964438465.1 uncultured Rhodovulum sp.
CATGGACCCCATCCTTCCAAAAGTTGGGGCCTCCGGGAAACCCGGTGCGGTTCACAACTCGCCGATAGGTCTCCTCCCAGATCGCGTTTGCCCGAGCCTCGATCGCAGACGCCGGGTAGTAGATCCGGCCCTCGCGCAGTAGCAACTCGCGGCCGACAAGCCGGGAGAGGCTGGTCTGGACTACCCACCTGGTGACGCCGAGCTCTACCATGATCGACCGCTGTGTCACGCCTCCTGCGCCCAGGACCTCCATCACGAAGGCATAGTGTAGCACGGCGACGTCGATGATCGTGATGTCGGGATACCCCTGATCACGGTAGGCTGCAGCCTGGCGAGCACGGTATGTTGCAAGGTCGAGATCTGCCAGCAGCAAGGCCCTGGCCGGCGGCATGAGATACTCGGGTCGCAGTTGCGATAGGTTCAGCCGTTCGGTCATCATGTGACCCCCTTCCCGAGCGGCTTAGCCCCGGCCACCGGAGCGGCCGGGCTGGTCATGGCCAAGGCCGTCGCCCGCCGCGTGGTCACCGGCTGGGAGGGCGTCGGTGATGCCGATGGCAAGCCCGTTCCCGTCACCCCGGAAGGCATCGACGCGCTGCTGGACATCTGGCCGGTGTTCGAGGCCTTCCAGACCCGCTGCCTCGCGCCGCATCTGATGCTGGACGCGGAAAAAAACGCCTCCGCGCCCTCGCCGAATGGCACTTCGGAGGGGGCGACGCCTATTGCCAGGCCTGCCAGGGCCCGTGCCCGGACTGCCCGGCGTGGCTGAACCGGCCCCTGACGTTTGAGGGTTGGCAGGTCTGGGATCTGGTGCAGCGCCTGACCGGGCAGCTCCGCATCGTCGCCGGTATGGGCGGCGGTGCCGTCATCGGCTGGGACATGACAGCAGCACTCGCCATGGCGCAGGCGCTCGGGGTCGATCCGCTGATCGCCGCCGAATGCCTGCCCGACATCGAGGCGGTGATGGTCCGAAAGCTCAATGAACAGATGGCCGGCAAGAATGCCTGACCGGTTCAGCCGGCCAGCGTGCGCTGCACGATCTGCGGATCCTTCGCGATCAATGCCAGAAGCACACGCGCCGGCCCATCCGGGCTGCGCCTCCGCTGCTCCCAGTTCAGAAGCGTGCCCTTTTTCACGCCGATGCTGCGGGCGAAGTCGCCTTGCGACAGCCCGGTGCGGGCGCGAATCGCCTGCACGTCCGGCTCGGGCAGTTCGATCTCGTGGACCGTGGCCGCGCCTTCGCCCCGTGCATGCGCCAGCGCCTCTTTCAGGCCTTGTTCGATGCTCTTGAATGCCTCGCTCATGTCGTCCTCCTGTAACTTGTCGCCAGCAACTGGCCCAGTTCGCGCACCGCGTCCGTCTCGGACGGGGTCAGGTTCGCCTTCTCGTTCTTGGCGAAAACGGTGATCAGAAAGATCGGCATGTCACCCTCCGGGCTGAAGAAGTGGATCACCCGATAGCCGCCGCTCTTGCCGCTGCCCTCGCGGGCAAAGCGGAACTTCCTGACCCCGCCGCCGATCGAGACCCCGGTCATCGGGTTTCGCGCCACGAAATCGATAAGAGCCATGCGTTCGGCCTCGGACATGAGGCTGCGCGCACGGCGCTGGAACTCGGGCAGTTCGACGACTGAGACAAGGGTCATGAGGCTATATGTGCGTCACTGGCGCATATGTCAATGACGCATTCACCCTGACTGGATCGGATCATGGCTCAGAAGAAGGTCTCCGTCCGCCTCGTCGCCGAAGGCGGCCGGCAGGTGAAGGCCGAGTTTCAGGGGATCGGCGACGCGGGCGAGAGCAACTTCAAGCGGATCGAGCGGCAGGCCGATGTCACCGGCGCGGTGGTGCGGCGGGTCGTGGGCATTCTTGGTGCGGCGATCAGCACGCGCCAACTCGTCGCCTACGCCGACCAGTGGACCGACCTGCGCTCGCGCGTCGATCTGGCCACCGGCTCGCAGGAAGCGGGCGCGGCCGTGATGGACCGGCTCGCCGCCATGGCGCGCCGGACCTATTCCAGCCTCGGGCAGACCACGGAATCCTGGCTCGCCAATGCCACGGCCCTGCGCGAACTGGGGCTGTCGACGGCCGAATCGCTGGATTTCACCGAGGCGCTGAACAACGCCATGGTCGTCTCGGGCGCGCGGGCGGAGCGCGCGGCCTCGGTCCAGACCGCGCTATCGCGCGCCATGGCGCTGGGGACCCTATCCGGTCAGAACCTCAACAGCGTGATCCAGAACGGCGGGCGCGTGGCGGAACTGCTGGCCGAGGAACTCGGCACCACGGTCTCGGGCCTGCGCACCCTCGGTCAGCAGGGCGCCATCACCGGCGATGTCATCCGCACGGCGCTCATCGGCAATCTCGAACTGCTGCGCGAGGAAGCCGACAGCATGCCGGCGACCATCGGCGATGCCTTCACGCTGATCGGCAACGCCGCCCTGCAACTGGTCGGGACCTGGGATCAGATAGCGGGCGCCTCCGCGACGGTGGCCGAGGGGCTGATCCTGCTGGCCGATAATCTGGAGAGGCTCGCGGCCATTGGCATCGCCTTCGCCGGCTTCATGGCCGGACGCTGGGTCGCAGCCTTCGTCGCCGCCCGTGTCACGACCTTCGGCCTGTCGGGTGCGCTGACGCTGCTGCGCGGAGCCATCATCCGCACCGGGATCGGTGCACTGATCGTCGGCGCCGGCGAACTGATCTACTGGTTCGGCCAACTCGTGAAGGGCGCAGGCGGCTTCGGCGCGGC
>CAYTMB010000423.1:0-2737 GCA_964438465.1 uncultured Rhodovulum sp.
ACGCCGGCAGCGACACGTTCCACTGCGTCGCCGGGCTGACCTCGGGCCGCGACAGGATCACCGACTTCGACGCCGCCGGCAACGACTTCATCCGCTTCACCGGCTACGGCTTCGGCTCGGCCAACCCGGGGTCGCTGAGCGACGCGGCGAAGCTGAACGCGGTCGCCACGGCGACCACCTTCAGCGGCGGCGGCGCGACGATCGACCTCGCCGCGCTCGGTGGCGCGGGCGAGCTGCGGCTGGACAACGTCACCCCGGCGCGGCTGAGCTTCACCGCCGAGGACTTCCTGTTCTCCTGATCGGGAAGTCCCCGGGCGCGGGGCCTTTCGCCGGGCGGCGCGGGCGGCTATATGGCCGCCCATGCCCGAGTTCGGATCCAACGCCCCCGCCCTGCCCCCGGAGATCGCCCGCCGGCGGACCTTCGCGATCATCTCGCATCCCGACGCCGGCAAGACCACGCTGACCGAGAAGGTGCTGCTCTACGGCGGCGCGATCCAGCTGGCCGGCCAGGTCCGCGCCAAGGGCGAGGCGCGGCGCACGCGGTCGGACTTCATGCAGATGGAGAAGGACCGCGGCATCTCGGTCTCCGCCTCGGCGATGTCGTTTCCGTTCCGCGACTGGTGGTTCAACCTCGTCGACACGCCGGGCCATTCGGATTTCTCCGAGGACACCTACCGCACGCTGACCGCGGTCGACGCCGCGGTGATGGTGATCGACGGGGCCAAGGGCGTCGAGAGCCAGACCCGCAAGCTGTTCGAGGTCTGCCGGCTGCGCGATCTGCCGATCCTGACCTTCTGCAACAAGATGGACCGCGAGGCGCGCGACACCTTCGAGATCATCGACGAGATCCAGCAGGAGCTGCAGCTCGACGTCTGCCCCGCGTCCTGGCCGATCGGCATGGGGCGCGACTTCATCGGCACCTACGACATGCTCGGCGACCGGCTCGAGCTGATGGACCGCGCCGACCGCAACCGCCGCGCCGAGAGCGTCCGCATGACCGGCCTCGACGATCCGCGCATGGCCGAGCACATCCCGGCCGGGCTGCTCGGCAAGCTGCGCGAGGACGTCGAGATGGCGCGCGAGCTGTTGCCGGGGTTCAATCCGGAGGCGATGGCGGCGGGCAATCTCAGCCCGATCTGGTTCGGCTCGGCGATCAATTCGTTCGGGGTGCAGGAGCTGATGGACGGCATCGGCGCCTTCGGGCCGCCGCCGCAGGTGCGCCCGGCCGAGACGCGCGAGGTCGGGCCCTGGGAGCCGGCGGTGACCGGATTCGTGTTCAAGGTCCAGGCCAACATGGATCCGAAGCACCGCGACCGCGTCGCCTTCGTGCGGCTGTGCTCGGGGCATTTCCAGCGCGGCATGAAGCTGCACCACGTCCGGACGGGCAAGCCGATGGCGATCGCGAGCCCGATGCTGTTCCTCGCGCAGGACCGCGAGCTGGCCGAGGACGCCTGGGCGGGCGACATCATCGGCATTCCCAACCACGGCCAGCTGCGGATCGGCGACGCGCTGACCGAGGGCGAGGCGCTGCGCTTCACCGGCATCCCGTCCTTCGCGCCGGAGCTGCTGCAGACGGTGCGGGCGGGCGATCCGATGAAGGCGAAGCATCTCGAGAAGGCGCTGACCCAGTTCGCCGAGGAAGGCGCGTCGAAGCTGTTCAAGCCGGCGTTCGGGTCGGGCTGGATCGTCGGCGTGGTCGGGCCGCTGCAGTTCGACGTGCTGGCGAGCCGGATCGAGCTGGAATACGGCCTGCCGGTGCGCTTCGAGCCGACGCAGTTCACCTCGGCCCGCTGGGTCTCAGGGCCGCGCGACAAGATCGACGCCTTCGCACGCGCGAACAAGGGCCATATGGCGGCGGACCACGACGGCGATCCGGTCTACATGACCCGGCTGCAATGGGACATCGACCGGGTGGCGCGGGACTATCCCGAGATCGCGCTGACCGCGACCAAGACGATGATGGTCTGACGGGCGTATCACGTTGATACGCAGGTCATGTCATTGATATCATTGCAATGACTCGCGGGCCGCGAAGTTATCCACAGCCGGGCGCGCGACGTCGCCGCCGAACGGCGCTCTGGCCGCGGCCGTCAAAATCGGCTAACGCTTGCGACCCGAACCGAGGCGGCCCGTGATCGAACCTTCCCCAGACCGCCAGCGTCGCGGCGCCCGGCGATGAGCCCGTTCTACGTCTGGTTCGCGGTCGCGGCGCATGTGGCGCTGCAGGTCTTCTTCATCGGGCGCGCGCTGCTGCGGCCGGCGCGCGAGCCGGCGGCGCGGCTGGCCTGGGTCGTGGTGATCGCGGTGGCGCCGATCTTCGGCATGCTCGCCTATGTCCTGTTCGGCGAGACCAACATCGGCCGCGGCAGGATCGCCCGGCTGCGCGCCGCGCTGGCGCGGCTGCCGAGCTTCGCGGAGACCTCGACGCACGAGGGCGAGCACGAGGCGAAGATCGATCCGCGCATGGCCCCGCTGTTTCTCGTCGGCGAATCGATCAGCGGCTTTCCCGCCGTCGGCGGCAACCGCGGCGCGCTGATGGCCGATTCCGACGCGGCGATCGACGCGATCTGCGCCGATATCGACGCCGCGGTCCATCACGTCCATCTGATGTTCTATATCTGGCTGGCCGACGGCAACGGGATGAAGGTGGTCGAGGCGGTGAAGCGCGCCGCCGCGCGCGGGGTGATCGTGCGCGCGATGGCCGACGACCTCGGCTCGCGCACGCTGATCCGCTCGC
>CAYTMB010000424.1:0-2735 GCA_964438465.1 uncultured Rhodovulum sp.
CGGCCATCACCTGGGCGATCTCGCGGCGGATCAGCTTGCGCAGGTTGCGGCTGATGCGGTCGCCGAGTTCGCCCTGCAACTCCTCGCGCACGATGGCGTTGATCATCCCGCGCAGGGCCTCCTCGTCGAGGATCGGCGCCGGCGCCGCCGGCCGCGCCGGCCCGGGGGCGATGCCCTCGGCCAGCACGTCGCCGTCGCGCGGACCGTCGACCGCATCGATCCGCATCTCCGGGGTGAGCAGGATCACGTCCGCCGAGGCCCGACCCTCCACCCGCGCGATGGTCTCGGCCGAGACCAGCGCCCGGATCGACGCGAGCACGTCGGCCAGCGACTCCGGGGTCGGATCCGGCGCTGGATCCGGCGTCGGATCCGGCGCGGAACCTGGCGCCGGATCCCGCTCCGGGCCGTCCCTCTCGCTCACTTGCGCTCCCAGCGCGCCCGGATGCGATCGACGGCGCTGGTGTCGTAGCCGCCGACCGGGGCGCGCTGCACCTCGGTGAAATAGACGTCCGGGTTGTAGGTCTCGATCCCGAGATTCAGATGCTCGACCGTCAGCAGCCCCATCGCGCGCAGCACCGCATAGGCCGCGACATACTCGTCGCGCATCGAGCGCACCACCTCGGCTTCGGCCTGCAGCCGCTCCTGGTCGGCGTCCAGCACGTCGAGCGTCGAGCGCGCGCCCAGCCGGGCCTCCTCGCTCACGCCCTCGAAGGCGATCTGCGCCGCGCGGACCTGTTCGCGATTCGCCACGATCAGCGCCTGCGAGACCTCGAGCTGGGTCCAGGCGTTGTTGACCTGCTCGATCACCTGCCGCCCGGCGTCCTGCACCTCGAACTTGCGCTGATCGAGCACCTGCTGCGCCTGGCGGATCAGGCTCGAGTTGCGCCCGCCGGTGTAGAGCGGCACGCTCGCGGAGAGCTCGCCCTCGAGATCGAAACCGTCCTCGTAGGTGCGCCCGAACAGCGGGTCGCTGAAGCGCTGGCCCTGGTACTGGGTGATGACCGCGGCGTTGACCGAGAGGCCGGTCGCGGCGCGGGCGCGGTCGAAGTCCGAGACCGCCCCGCGCTCGGCGAAGCGCGCCGCCACCACCGAGGGGTTCTGGCGGATGCCGATCTGCTCGGCCTCGGGGATCGTCGCGGGCAGCTGCGGAATGTCCGGCGGCGGCGACAGGTCGCCCGGCCGGGTTCCGACCGCCGCGACATAGGCCTGCCGCGCGACTTCGAGGTTGCCGCGCGCATCGACCAGCCGGCCGCGCGCGGCGGCGAGGCGGGCCTCGGTCTGGCTGACGTCGGTGCGGGTGACCTCGCCGACCTCGAAGCGGTTGTTGGTGGCGTCGACCTGTTCGCCCAGCACGCGCACGTCGTTTTCGCCGATGCGGACGAACTCCAGCGCCTGGATCACGTCCATGTAGGCGGTGACCGCGGCGAACAGCACCTCCTGCTCGACGTTCAGCAGGCTGGCCCGCCCCGCCGCGATCAGGTAGCGCGCCGATTCCAGCGCGGCCTTGCTCTGGCCGTTGTCGAACAGCAGCAGCGACGCCTGCAGCGCCGCGGTATACACGTTGTCGAAGGGAAACTCGGTGACGTCGGTCTGCCCCTGCGCCCGGCCGATCGCGGAGACCTGCGGCCGGCGGCCGGCGCGGATCTGGGCGATGTTCTCGTCGAGGCCGCGCAGCGCGGCGCGGTTGGAGTCGAGCAGCGGGCTGGTCTGGTAGGCCTTGATCAGCGCGTCGGTCAGGGTCTCGGCCGTGACCGGCGCCGTCCAGCCGGAAACCAGTGCGGACGCAACCAGAAGTCGCGCCAAACCTCGAAATGTCATCCTGGGCCTCGAACTGTGCTCGATTGATCGCCCCTCCTTGCCGGCGGGCTTTGCGGGACTATCGGTCGGGGGGGCTCAAAATTCAAACGCTTTCTCCGCCGCAAAGCCCGGCAGCACCGGAGCTGTGGCGTCAAAAGCGCGCCGCCAGGCGATTCCCGCCTCGGTGCGCACGCCGAGCCGCGCCTGTCCGAGCGCGCCCTCCATGAAGATCGCGACGATCCGTCCGCCGGGTTTCAACTGATCGGCGAGCGCCTGCGGCAGCCGCTCGACGCCGCCCTCGACGACGATCGCGTCATAGAGCCCGTGCTCCGGCACGCCCGCCGCCAGCGGCGCGACTTCGATCACCGCGTTGTCGACGCCGCGCCCGGCCAGCGTCGCCTCGGCCGCCGCCGCGAGCCCGGCGTCCTCCTCGAGCGCGATCACCGCCTCGGCCATGCGCGCGATCACCGCCGCGGAATAGCCGAGCCCCGAGCCGACATCGAGCACGAGGTCGTTCGGGCCGATGTCGATGGCGTCGAGCATCTTGGCGAAGACGCGCGGATCGAGCACCACCCGGCCGCGCCCCAGCGGCACATGCTCGCCGAGATAGGCCACTGCGCGCAGCGCCTCGGGGACGAACTCCTCGCGCGGCACGTCGAGCATCGCGAGGATGATCGGATACCGCGTCACGTCGGAGGGCCTGACCTGGCAATCCACCATGGCTTCGCGTGCGGCTGCAAAATCGATCATACGCGCGTCCCTCGAACTCCCGGCTTCGGTTGGCGTGATCGCATATTTCCCGGCCCTGAGCAACGCGGCCGACGGGAGGTCTGCGCACGGAATAGCGCTTCGTTCCGCCTTGCCCGCGCGGGCGGGGATTGCTAGATGGGCCGCGCGAGGCGACGTGGCGGAGTGGTTACGCAGCGGATTGCAAATCC
>CAYTMB010000425.1:0-2726 GCA_964438465.1 uncultured Rhodovulum sp.
GAGGTCTCGCCGATGCGCTCGGCCTTGTCGAGGTTGTCCTTGCCGATCACCACCGGCGTCAGCAGCACGAGCTTCTCGGACGGCTCCTGGTTGTCGCGGGCAAAGGCGACGGCGATGCGGACCGCGGTGCGCGACTGCTCGCCGGGGAACTGCTCGACCGTGCCGGCGAGCGCGCCGTCGCGGACCGCCACCAGCGCCTCGGGCAAGGCGTCGAAGCCGTAGATCAGCACGTCGGTGAAGCCGGCCGCGGCGACCGCCTCGATGGCGCCGAGCGCCATGTCGTCATTGGCGCAGACGATCACGTCGGGCTTGCCGTTCGCCGCGAGCCCGGCCTCGGTGACCGACAGCGCCTCGGCGCGGTTGAAGTTGGCGGTCTGCTCGAAGACGATGTTGTACTGGTCCTTGCCGTCGAGGATGTTGTGCACGCCCTGGTTGCGGTCGATCGCCGGGCCGGCGCCGGGCTGGCCCTGCAGGTGGAAGATCGTGGCGCCGTCGGGGAAGGCCGCGATGATCGCCTCGGCCTGCGCCTCGCCGCCCTTGACGTTGTCGGCGCCGACATGGGCGAGGATGCCCTCGACCCCGTCCACGCGGCGGTCGATCGTCACCACCGGAATGCCGGCCTGGATCGCCTGTTCGACCGCGGGCGCCAGCGCGTTGACGTCGAGCGGCGAGATCACGATGGCGTTCACGCCCTGCACGATGGCCGCCTCGACGTCGCCGGTCTGCTTCGGCGCCGAGTTCTGGCCGTCGCTCTCGATCAGCGACACGCCCTCGGCGCCGGCCTCGACCTTGATCTGGTTGAGCATGTGCACGAAGAACGGAAAGCTCAGGCTCGGCACCGAGCCGAGGATGGTGATCTGTTCCTGCGCGGACGCGAGCGGCGCCGCGAAGCCGAGCGCGCCGAGCGCGACGGTGGTTCTGAGGAAACTGCGTCTGTTCATGGTGGCCCCTCCCTGGGATCTGTCGCCGGCGGTTGTTTTTGTGTGGCCGCGCCGAGCGAAGCTATCCAGTCCGGTCCCGCCGCGCAACAGGACTGACGGGCCGTTTGCGCGGCCGGAGGCGCCATCCGGGCAAGTCCGACGGCGAAAAACCATCAATTCACGACAATTCTGGTGGATATTGGTTGAACGCCGCCCGCGGTCGCCGTAATGGAATGCATGATCACCCAGAAGATGAAATATGCGCTGAAGGCGCTGACGGTGCTTGCCGACGAACGGGCTGCGGACGGCGCGGCGCTGCGGATCGAGGAGATCGCGCGGCGATCCGGGGCGCCCAAGCGGTTTCTCGAACATATCCTGCTCGAGATCCGCAACGCGGGCATCATCGCCTCGACCCGGGGGCGCAGCGGCGGCTACATGCTGATCAAGGAGCCGGCGGCGGTGCCGCTCAGCGAGCTGCTGCGGATGATCGACGGGCCGATCGCGCCGCTGCCCTGTCTGTCGCGGCGGGCCTATCAGCGCTGCGAGGATTGCCTCGACGAAACGACCTGCCGCATCCGCAAGGTCTTCGCCGAGGTGTTCTGGTCGTATCTCCTGCTGATCGATTCGATGACGCTGGCCGACATCGTCGGGGAAACGCCCGAAGCGCGCGCGCTCGTCGGGCTCGACGAGGCCGCGGAGTCCGGGGTTCGGGTCCCGGAAGACCAGGCTTCGGCGCAGTAGTTCCGACGGCGGCGGCGCCGGGCCGGGCGCGCGCCCAAGCCGCCAAGCTCTCCCTTAGCGCGAAATAAGATGACTTTAGTCAACCGCCGTGCTATATATTCGACCCAAGACGGAACCTTGAGGCGGGCTGGCATGGCGAGACCCTTGGCGCGCTCCGGATGGCTGGCCTGGGCGGCGGCGACGCTCCTGCTTGCGGGGTGCGCCGGCGGTCCGCCCGGCGGCGGCGAGGCGGCGCCGGGCTCTCCGCTCCGGCTCGCGGATCGGGCGGCCACCGGCGGCGACTACCAGACCTCCGCGACGCTGTACCGCCAGGCCTTCGAGGCCAACCCGAAATCGCTGGACGCGCTGGTCGGCCTCGGCCGCAGCTACGCCGGCCTCGGTCAGTACGCCCGCGCCGAGCAGGCCCTGCTCCAGGCCAACCAGCGCCGGCCGAACGACGCCCGGATCCTGCTCGAACTCGCGCGGGTCCAGATCGGGGCCGGCAAACCCCAGGCCGCGCTCGCCAGCATCGACGCGGCCCGCGCGCGCGCGCCGCGCGACCTGCAGATCATCACCGCGCGGGGCATCGCGCTCGACCGGCTGAGCCGCCACGCCGAGGCGCAGGCGGCCTACCGCGAGGGTCTCGCGCTCGACCCGACCAACTTCGCGCTCCTGAGCAACCTCGGCCTGTCCTACGGCCTGTCCGGCGCGCCGACCGAAGGCGTCGCGGTCCTGCGCGAGCTTGTCCGCGACAGCGAGGCGAGCGCCAAGACCCGCGGCAACCTCGCGCTGGTCTACGGCCTCGCCGGCCGCGACCGCGAGGCCGCCGCGACCCTCGCCGGCGATCTGCCCCCCGGGGAGATCCAGCAGAACCTCGCCTACTACCGCGAACTGCGCAATCTTCTGGCCCAGGGCAAGCCGATCGGCGGGCTGCGATAGCCGCCGGCCGGTTTCGGTCTTGCGGCGAAGGGCCGGACTGCATATGGGAGATGCGCTGGAGAGATGCCGGAGTGGTCGATCGGGGCGGTCTCGAAAACCGTTGAGCGCGTGAGCGTTCCCAGGGTTCGAATCCCTGTCTCTCCGCCA
>CAYTMB010000426.1:0-2715 GCA_964438465.1 uncultured Rhodovulum sp.
GCGCAGCCGTCCTTGCGCGGATCGGAGGCGCCGGCCAGCACGCCGGTCTCGGCGTCGATGACGATCGCCTGCGCGCCGCCGAGCGGGGCGCCGCAACGCTCGACGCGGTGTCCCATCGCGGCGAGCGCCGCGGCGGTCGTGTCGGAATAGCCGGTCTCCAGCCGCAGCGCCGCGCCGTCGGGAAAGCTGCGCGGCGCGTCTATCGCGGCCTGCGGGTCGAGGCCATAGTCGAGCAGGTTCGAGATCAGCCGCACATGCCCGGCCGGTTGATACGCCCCGCCCATCACGCCGAACGGCATCGTCAGCCGCCCGTCGCGGCGCAGCATCGCCGGGATGATGGTGTGCATCGGCCGCTTGCCGCCCGCGGCTTCGTTCGGATGGCCCTCGGTCAGGCTGAAGCCGGCGCCGCGGTTCTGGAAGTTGATCCCGAAGCGCGCCGAGGCGAGGCCCGAGCCGAAGGCGTGGTAGATCGAGTAGATCAGCGACACCGCCATGCGGTCGCGGTCGACCACCGTCAGGTAGATCGTCTCGCGGTGGATCGCCTCGGCGGCGCGGGCGGGCGCGGCCATGGCGCGGGCCGGATCGATCAGCGCCGCCAGCCGGTCGGCGGTCGCGGGCGCCAGCAGATGCGCCAGCCGCATCCCCGGCGCGTCGGCGTCGGCGACGAAGCGGTCGCGCGCGTCGTAGGCGAGGCGGGCGGCCTCGGCCTCGAGATGCGCGCGCTGGGCCCCGAACGGATCCAGCGCGGCGAGATCGAATCGCTGCAGGATCGCCGCCATCAGGATCGCGGTCACGCCCTGGCCGTTCGGCGGCAACTCCACCAGCTCGTGTCCGCGGTAGTTCCCCGAGATCGGCTCGACGTAGTCGCAGGCGGTCGCGGCGAAGTCCGCCAGCGTGTGCGTCCCGCCGAGCGCGCGCAGGCTCGCGACCATGTCCTCGGCCACCTCGCCCGCGTAGAAGCCGGCGCGACCCTGCGCGGCGATCCGGCGCAGGACCTCGGCCTGCCCGGGGGCGCGGAAGTTCGCGCCGGGGCGCGGGGCGGCCCCGCCCGGCAGGAAGTGGCGCCGGGCGTCGCCGTGCAGCAGGTCCGCGGCCTCGGCCCAGTCGCGCGCGGTGCGCGGCGCGACCGGCACGCCCTCCTCGGCGTAGCGGATCGCGGGCCGGAGGCTCGCGGCCAGTCCGGCGCGGCCCCAGTCGGCGGACAGCCGCACGAAGGCGTCGACGGCGCCCGGCACGGTGACCGCCGCGGGGTGGTGGACCGGCATCGCGGCGTGGCCCTGCGCCCGGAGCCCGGCGGCGCTCAGCCCCGAGGGGGCGCGGCCCGATCCGTTCAGGCCGACGATCCGCTCCTCGCCGGCCGGCTTCAGCAGCACGAAGGCGTCGCCGCCGAGGCCGGTCATCTGCGGCTCGCAGATCCCGAGCAGCACGGCGGCGGCGATCGCCGCGTCCACGGCGTTGCCGCCGTCCTGCAGCATCCGCACCGCCGTCTGCGCGGCCAGCGGATGCGAGGTCGCGCAGATCCCGTTCGCGGCGTAGACGAGAGAACGGCCGGGGCTCTGGAAATCGCGCATGTCGGGGGGCCTTGGCGGGGCGGGCGAGGTCATTGAACCGGGCGGCCGGGGGCTTGGCAACCTTGTTTCGCGGCGGCGCTTGCCAAATTCGGATCGCCCCGTCATGCTCGGGCCATGGTTCACAGCGCCGAGATCGCCCTGTTCCCCAGCGCTCCCGAGCGGGTCGGCTTTCACCGGACGGAGCTGTCGGCGATCCTCGGGCTGTACGGCCGGATGGTGGCCGCCGGCCTGTGGCGCGACTACGGCATCTCGATGCTGCGCGACGCGGCGGTGTTCTCGGTGTTCCGCCATACCGCCGAACATCCGCTGTACCGCATCGAGAAGCGCCCCCGGCTCGCCGGTCGCCAGGGCCAGTATGCGGTGATCGGGATGGACGGCCAGATCCTGAAGCGCGGCGCCGACCTCGGCCAGGTGCTGCGCGTGCTGGAAAAGAAGCTGATCCGGGCGGTCTGACGGCCGCCGGACGATGCGGCGGTCCCACAGTGCGACCGAAGGCAAGCCTCTGAAAATAATCGGATAAATCTCGGTAAGCCGAGTTATCCACAGGCGTCGCCGGGCTGTCTCGAAACGAAACGGGGCCCGGACGCGTGTCCGGACCCCGTGTCAGCCTGATTTGCGGCGCGCTATTCGGCGGTGAGCAGCGGCGGTTTTTTCGAGACCAGCCGCGGGGCGGCGGCGGGTTCGATGCGGAGCGCGATCTCGCCGTCCTTCACGGCGACCTGCACCAGCCCGCCCTTGGTCAGCTTGCCGAACAGCAGCTCCTCGGCCAGCGGCTTCTTGATGTGCTCCTGGATCACCCGGCCCAGGGGGCGCGCGCCCATCTTGTCGTCGTAGCCCTTCTCGGCGAGCCAGGTGGCGGCCTCCGGGGTCAGCTCGATCTGGACGTTGCGGTCCATCAGCTGGGCTTCGAGCTGGAGCACGAACTTCTCGACGACCTGAAGGATGACCTCGCGCGGCAACGCCTGGAAGCTGATGACCGCGTCGAGCCGGTTGCGGAACTCCGGCGTGAACTGCCGCTCGACCGCGGCGGTGTCCTCTCCCTCGCGGCGCGAGCGGCCGAAGCCGAGCGCCTCCTTGGCCTGTTCCGCGGCGCCCGCGTTCGAGGTCATGATCAGCACGACGTTGCGGAAATCCACCGTCCGGC
>CAYTMB010000427.1:0-2701 GCA_964438465.1 uncultured Rhodovulum sp.
GTCGAGCGCCTCGGCCACCAGGAAGGCGAGCTCCAGCGACTGCGCCGCGTTCAGCCGCGGATCGCAGGCGGTGTGGTAGCGGTCCGCGAGGTTCTCGTCGCGCACCTCACGCACGCCGCCGGTGCATTCGGTGACGTCCTGGCCGGTCATCTCGAAATGCACGCCGCCGGGGATGGTGCCCTCGGCGGCATGGACCGCGAAGAACTCGCGCACCTCGCGCAGCACCCGCTCGAACGGCCGGGTCTTGTAGCCCGAGGCCGACTTGATGGTGTTGCCGTGCATCGGGTCGCAGCACCAGACCACCTTCGCCCCCTCGCGCTCGACGGCGCGCACCAGCCGCGGCAGGTGCTCGGCCACCGCGCCGGCGCCGAAGCGGGTGATCAGCGTCAGCCGGCCCGCCTCGTTCTTCGGGTTCAGCCGCTCGATCAGCCGCAGCAGGTCGCTCTCGCTGAGCGTCGGGCCGCATTTCAGCCCGATCGGGTTCTGCACCCCGCGCAGGAACTCGACATGCGCGCCGTCGGGCTGGCGGGTGCGGTCGCCGATCCAGAGCATGTGCCCCGAGCCCGCCACCGGGATGCCGGTGGTCGAATCGATCCGGCACAGCGCCTCCTCGTATTCGAGCAGCAAGGCCTCATGCGAGGTGTAGAAATCCACCCGCCGCAGCGAATCCGCGTTCTCGGCGTTCACGCCGGCGGCCTGCATGAAGTCGAACGCGTCCGAGATGCGGTTGGCGAGCTTGTGGTACTGCTCGTAGCCGGGCTGGCCGGCGGTCGAATCCAGCGTCCAGGAATGCACGCGGGTGATGTCGGCGAAGCCGCCCTGGCTGAAGGCGCGCAGCAGGTTCAGCGAGGCCGCCGCCTGGGTGTAGGCCTGCAGCATCCGCTCGGGATCGGGGATCCGCGCCGCCGGCGTGAAGGCGAAGTCGTTGATGATGTCGCCGCGGTAGGACGGCAGCTCGACGCCGCCGACCGCCTCGACGCCCGAGGAGCGCGGCTTGGCGAACTGGCCGGCCATGCGGCCGATCTTGACCACCGGGCATTTGGCGCCGAAGGTCAGCACCACCGCCATCTGCAGCATCACCTTGAAGGTGTCGCGGATGTTGTCGGCGGAGAACTCGGCGAAGCTCTCGGCGCAGTCGCCGCCCTGGAGCAGGAAGGCCTTGCCCTCGGACACCGCCGCCAGCTCGCGCTTGAGCTTGCGCGCCTCGCCGGCGAACACCAGCGGCGGATAGGACGCCAGCCGCGCCTCGACCGCGCCCAGCGCGCCGGCGTCCGGGTAGTCGGGCATCTGCACCCGCGGCTTGCCGCGCCAGTCGGCCTTGGTCCATTCCGCGCCCATGGCGGTTTCCCCCGTTTGTCACAGTCGCGCCGCATATAAGCCAGCCCCGCGGGCATTGCCAGAGCCGCGCGCCGCCCCGGCTTTTGGCCTTGACCCGCCGCGCCGCAGCCAATCAACATCGGCGCTGGTTGATCCGCGAAAGGCGCAGCAGGCGATGGCCGCATCCCCGGAAGCCGCTCCGGACAAGTTCGTGTTCCTGCTGCTGGAGAACTTCACGCTGATCGCCTTCGCCTGCGCGATCGAGCCGCTGCGGCTGGCGAACCGCATCTCCGGGCGCGCACTGTACGACTGGAGCGTCATCAGCGAGACCGGCGGGCCGGTGGCGGCCTCGAACGGCGTGCGCATCGCCGCCGACAGCGGCCTCGTCGAGGTCGGCCGGGACGCCACCATCGTGGT
Organism: uncultured Rhodovulum sp.; assembly: GCA_964438465.1. Classification (GTDB taxonomy): domain Bacteria; phylum Pseudomonadota; class Alphaproteobacteria; order Rhodobacterales; family Rhodobacteraceae; genus Amaricoccus. The sequence goes on from CAYTMB010000427.1 coordinate 1,735, forward strand.
CTGCGGCGGCACCGGCGTGAAGGCGGCGACCACCCGCGGCGTGCTGACCTGGCTGCGCCGCGAGAGCCGGCGCGGCATGGCGATCGGCGCGGTCTGCACCGGCGCCCAGGCGCTGGCGCGCGCCGGGCTGCTCGACGGGCGGCGCTGCACCATCCACTGGGAGAACCGCGACAGCTTCGCGGAGGACTTCCCCGACATCGCGCTGAGCCAGACGGTCTATGTCATCGACGCCAACCGCTACACCGCCGCCGGCGGCACCGCCTCGGCGGACCTGATGCTGAAGCTGATCGCGCGCAAGCACGGGCCGGAGATCGCGAACCTCGTCGCCGACCAGATGATCCACACCGCGCTGCGCTCGGACCGCGACGAGCAGCGGCTGTCGATCCCGACCCGGATCGGCGTGCGCCACCCCAAGCTCTCCGCGGTGATCCAGGCGATGGAGACCAACATCGAGGAGCCGGTCTCGCCCGCCCTGCTCGCCCAGGACGTCGGCATGTCGACGCGCCAGTTGGAACGGCTGTTCCGCCGCTACCTCAACCGCTCGCCCAAGCGCTACTACATGGAGCTGCGGCTGCAGAAGGCGCGCAACCTGCTGTTGCAGACCGACATGTCGGTGATCAACGTCGCGCTCGCCTGCGGCTTCGCCTCGCCGTCGCATTTCTCGAAATGCTACCGGGCGCTGTACCAGACCACGCCCTACCGCGAGCGCGGCGTCGCCGAGGCGACGGGCGACGGCTGACCGTCAACAGCTGTTGCGAATTGGCGCACTACACGGCGCTGGCACGCCGACCTCCGCCGTCGCTGGCCCGAACCCGGCGCCCGCCCGCGAAAAGGGCGGCGGCGCGACCGCGGGCGGCCGAGAAGCGGCCGCCCGGGGGGCGGTCGGCCGCTGCCCGGGCTCGGGGCCCGGGCGCGGCGGCTCGACCCGCGCGCTTTCTGCCTGAAGCGTCGTGAAAAGTTGCGATTT
>CAYTMB010000428.1:0-2700 GCA_964438465.1 uncultured Rhodovulum sp.
CCCGCATCACTCCGCCGCCTCGGCGAGGCGCTCGAGCCGGCCGTCGCGCAGCCGGACCACCCGGTCGCAGCGCGCGGCGAGCTCGGGCGCGTGGGTGACCAGCACCAGCGTCGCGCCCGAGCGGTCGCGCAGCCCGAACAGCAGCTCGACGACCGCCGCGCCGGTGGCGCCGTCGAGGTTGCCGGTCGGCTCGTCGGCGAGCAGGATCTCGGGCCGCGGCGCAAAGGCCCGCGCCAGCGCCACGCGCTGCTGCTCGCCGCCCGACAGCTGGGCGGGATAGTGGTCGAGCCGGGCGCCGAGCCCCACCGCGCGCAGCTCCTCGGCGGCGCGGTCGAAGGCGTCGCGCGCGCCGGCCAGCTCCAGCGGGGTCGCGACGTTCTCGAGCGCGGTCATCGTCGGGATCAGGTGGAAGGACTGGAACACCACGCCCATGTGATCGCGGCGGAACCGCGCCAGCGCGTCCTCGTTCATCCGGGTGAGATCCCGGCCGAGCGCGGTCACCGTCCCGGCGGTGGCGCTCTCCAGCCCGCCCATCAGCATCAGAAGCGAGGACTTGCCCGAGCCGGAGGGCCCGACCAGCCCCAGCGTCTCGCCCCTGGCCACCGAAAGCGTCACGCCGCGCAGGATTTTGACCGGGCCGGCATTGCCGCGCAGGGTAAGCTCCACATCTGTCAGGGCGATCACGGGAGACGACATGGCGCGCGATACCTCTGAACAGGGCGGAACACGCCTCGCATATGGGGCGCGCCGGCGCATCCTCAACCTCGGGGCCGCAATCGTCTTCGCGGCCGCAGCAACCGGCGCCGCCGCCGAGCCGGTCACCATCGCGGCGCTGGGCGATTCGCTGACGCAAGGGTACGGCCTGCCGGAGGCCGAGGGGTTCGTGCCCCAGCTGCAGACCTGGCTGCGCGCCAACGGCGCGCCCGAGGCGGTGGTGATCAATGCGGGGGTGTCGGGCGACACCACGGCGGGCGGGCTCGCGCGGGTCGGCTGGACGCTGACCGAGGACGTCGACGCGGTGATCGTGGCGCTGGGCGGCAACGACCTTCTGCGCGGCATCGATCCGGCGGAGAGCCGGCGCAACCTCGACGGCATCCTCGGCGAGATCGAGGGCCGCGGCCTGCCGGCGCTGCTGGCCGGGCTGCCGGCGCCGGCCAACTACGGCGCGGAGTTCCAGGCGGCGTTCGACGCGATGTATCCGGAGGTCGCCGCGGCGCATGGCGCGCTCTACTATCCGAACTTCCTGCAGGGGCTGGGCGCGGACCGGGATCTCGAGGCGGCGCGGGGTCTGATGCAGCCGGACGGCATCCACCCCGACGCCGCGGGCGTGGCTGCGGTGGTCGCGGCCATCGGCCCGTCAGTGCTGGAGCTGGTCGCCGTCGCGCAGGAGAATTGACTCCAGATGCGCCTCGGGCCGGGCGAGCGCCGAGGCGATGTCGCCGCGGTTCAGTCCGATGTCCCGCAGGATGTCGTCGCCGAGTTCGGCGAGCAGGAGCCGCTCGCGGTACAGGGCGTCGCGCGTCTGCAAATAGCCGAGCACGCGCACCCACAGCGGGCGCGGGGTATCGAAATCGGTGCGACCGAGCGTCGGGGTGAACGTGGACATTGCGCGCCCTCCATCAGGCTTTGCGTTGCATCGCGGCGATTCCATCACCGCGCTTGATGAGATAGGTCATGCGGTGATATAAGGAAAACGAATGTTCGTGACGCCACGCTTCACAGGAAATGATATGGCCCGCAATCTCGACCTGACCGCGCTGCGCTCCTTCGTCACCGTCTCGGACGCGGGCGGGGTGACCCGCGCGGCGGCGCAGCTGAACCTGACGCAATCCGCGGTCTCGATGCAGTTGAAGCGGCTGGAGGAGATGACCGGCCAGCCGCTGATCGACCGCGGCGGCCGCGGCGTGGCGCTGACGCCGCAGGGCGAGCAGCTCGCCAGCTACGCGCGCAAGATGCTGGCGCTCAACGACGAGGCCTGGGGGCGGCTGACCAACCAGGCCTTCGAGGGCGAGGTCAATTTCGGCGTGCCGCATGACGTGATCTATCCGCATGTGCCGCGGGCGATGCACGCCTTCGCCGCCGAGTTCCCGCGGGTGAAGGTGCAGCTGCATTCGAGCTTCACCTCGGTGCTGAAGCAGCAGCTCGACCGCGGCGAGATGGACCTGATCCTGACCACCGAAGCCGATCTCGGCGCCGGCGGCGAGGTGCTGGCGCGCCAGCCGCTGGTCTGGATCGGCGCGCAGGGCGGCCAGACCTGGCGGATGCGCCCGGTCCGCTTCGCCTCGGTGAACCGCTGCATCTTCAAGCGTCCGGCGATCGACGCGCTGGAGGCCGCCGGCCTGCCCTGGGAGCTGGCGGTCGACGCGCAGTCCTTCTCGGCGGTGGACGCATCGGTCTCGGCCGACCTCGCGGTCTGCGTCCAGCTCGCGAGCGCGGTGCCGGCGCATTGTGAGCCGGTCCGCCACGGCGGCGGCCTGCCCGAGCTGCCCGACTACCTCGTCAACATGTATGTCACCGACGGGCCCGGCGCGCGGCTGGCCTCGCGGCTGGCCGACCTCGTGCGCCAGGCCTACGGCATCTGCGACCGCATGGCGGCGGAGTAGGGGGCGGGCACGTTCATTCTCTTGAAAGGAAGGCCGGGCGGTGCGATGCGCCCCGGATCGCATCAGCGGGGCATTGCCCCGCGCGATCCGGTCGCCC
>CAYTMB010000429.1:0-2680 GCA_964438465.1 uncultured Rhodovulum sp.
CGCTGGAGACCGCGGCGGCGGAGTGGAACGACACCACCGACCGCCTCGGGGCGGACAGCCAGAAGGGCTACTACGCCGAGTTCCTGAAACTGCCCGGCGCGACCGCCGACAACACCGTCGAAAAGCTGGGCCTCGCGGTCACGCTCGACTGACCCCTCGGACGCGGGGCGCCGCCGGCGCCCCGCGCTGACCCGACCCGGAGCGGCGCGCCCCGCGCCGCCCGGCGAGCCGACCGCCGAGCATCGAGGATTTCCGGGTGGCGCAAACCGCTGACATACGCGCGATGAAGGCCACCGGCGCGCCGCCGCGGCTCACCGCCTTCGCCGAATGGACCGACCGCCGCTTCAAGTACCTGCTGGTGGCGCCCGCCGTGCTGCTGATCCTCGCGCTGTCGATCTATCCGCTCGCCTTCTCGCTGGTGGTCTCGTTCATCAACTACGATTTCCAGATCCCCGGCCACGCCTTCGTCGGCTTCAAGAACTTCGAGCGGGTGATCTTCGATCCGGTCGCGCGCTGGTCGCTGGCGCTGACCGCGATGCTGTCGGGCGCCAGCGTCGCCATCGAGTTCCTGCTCGGCCTCGCCGTGGCGCTGACCATGATGAAGAGCTTTCCCGGCCGCGGCGTGGTCATGTCGATCCTGATCGTGCCGCTGTTCATCAGCCCGGTCATCGTCGGCCAGGTGTTCACCCTGCTGCTGCAGCGCCCCTTCGGCCCGACCAACTACATCCTCAGCCAGATCCTCGGCCACGACGTCACCATCAGCTGGCTGACCGAAAGCCCCTGGGTCTATTTCTCGATCATCCTCGCCGACGTCTGGCAGTGGACGCCGTTCATGTTCGTGATCCTGCTCGCCGGGCTGACCGCGATCCCGCCGAACCTCTACGAGGCGGCCGAACTCGACGGCGTCGGCCCCTGGCAGGTGTTCTGGTCGATCACCGTGCCGCATCTCGGGCCGATGATCCTGCTCGCGATCACCTTCCGGCTGCTCGACGCGATCCGGCTGTTCGACACCATCTACATCATGACCGGCGGCGGTCCGGGCACCAAGACCTACACCGCCTCGTTCTACCTCTACACCGTCGGCTTCACCCAGTTCCACCTGTCGCAGGCCACGGCCGGCAGCTGGCTGTTCCTGATCTTCACCGCGCTGGTCGTCACCTTCCTGGTGCGCCGCCTGCTGAAGGTCGAGGCGTGAGGACCGCCGCGCGACCCGTCCGGCGCCGCCGCCGGTCGATCCCGGTCGGCCGCATCCTGCTGCTCGGCTTTTTCGTCGTCTTCGTGCTGCTGCCGATCTACTGGGTGTTCAACACCTCGATCAAGCCGAGCGACGACTACCTCGCCATCCCGCCGGTCTGGTTTCCCGACCATCCGACCATCGTGCACTACACCGCGGCGCTGTTCACCTATCGCGGCCTCGAAGGCCTGATCAACAGCCTGATCGTCTCGACATCGGCCACCGTCCTGTCGGCGCTGTTCGGCACGCTGATGGCCTACAGCCTGTCGCGCTACAACACCGGCGGCAAGCACCTGTCGTTCTGGGTGCTGTCGCAGCGCTTCCTGCCGCCGATCGCCATCGTGCTGCCGATCTTCCTGATCTACCGCAACCTCGGGCTCTACGACACGCATCTCGGGCTGATCCTCGCCTATACCGTGTTCACGCTGCCGGTCTCGGTCTGGATGATGTTCGCCTATTTCCGCCAGATGCCGCGCTCGCTGGAGGAGGCGGCGATGGTCGACGGCTGCACCCGCTGGCGGGCGTTCTGGACCGTCGCCGTGCCGCTGGCGGCGCCCGGCATCGTCGCGGCGATGGTCTTCGCCTTCATCGCCTGCTGGACCGAGTTCTTCTTCGCGATGCTGCTGACCAGCAAGGTCGCGTTCACGCTGCCGACGGTGTTCCGCGCCTTCATCGGCTTCCAGGGCGCCCAGTACGGCGAGGCCGCGGCGCTCTCCATCGTCTCGCTCGGGCCCTCGATCGTGCTCGGCGTGCTGGCGCAACGGCATCTGGTGCGCGGGCTGACGCTCGGCGCGGTGCGCGGCTAGGATCCCCCCACAATGGCTGAAGTGAAGATCCGCGGCCTGCACAAGCGCTACGGCGGCTTCCACGCGGTGCGCGGCATCGACCTCGACATCCCCGACGGCGAGTTCACCGTGCTGGTCGGACCCTCGGGCTGCGGCAAGAGCACGCTCCTGCGCACCATCGCCGGGCTCGAGGACATCAGCGAGGGCGAGATCGAGATCGGCGGCGAGGTGGTCAACGACATGCGCCCGCGCGACCGCGACGTGGCGATGGTGTTCCAGGACTATGCGCTCTATCCGCACATGACCGTCGCGAAGAACATCGGCTTCGGCCTCAAGGCGCGCAAGCTGCCCGCGGCCGAGGTCGCGGCGCGCGTCGGCGCCGCCGCGGCGATGCTCGGGATCACGCCGCTGCTCGACCGCTATCCGCGCCAGATCTCCGGCGGCCAGCGCCAGCGCGTCGCCATCGGCCGCGCCATCGTGCGCAGCCCGCGGATCTTCCTGTTCGACGAGCCGCTGTCGAACCTCGACGCCCAGCTCCGCGACGAGATGCGCGGCGAGATCAAGCGGCTGCACCAGGACATCGCCACGACGATGATCTACGTCACCCACGACCAGATCGAGGCGATGACGCTGGCCGACCGGATCGTGCTGATGCGCGACG
>CAYTMB010000430.1:0-2676 GCA_964438465.1 uncultured Rhodovulum sp.
GCCTCTGCGAACGGCCCCCTGGTCCCGCTTTCGACCACCCAGACATCCGCCGCCGGGGCCTTCACCACCGCCAGCGCATCGGCGACGAGGCCGTTGTAGATGCCGATCATCGACAGAACGACGGTCATCAGCAGTCCCAGTCCGAAACAAGTGAGGACGAAACGGAACAGCCCGTGGCGGATATCCTTGAGGGCCAGGTTCATGGCGCGCTCCTGACCCGCGCCCGCCGCCCCTCGGTTGCGCCTTGCGGCGGTTGGGCGACGATGGCCGCACCTTCCGGCAAGCCGCCCGTGACCTCGACCCGGCCACGGTCATCGCGGGCGCCGAAGGTCAGTTCGGCCTGTCCCAGCCGCCCGTCCCGAACCAGCCATACCCGGCCGCGATGCCCGTCGAAGCCGGTGATCGCCACTTCGGGCACCATCAGCGCGTGCTCGCGGTGGCCGGTGGTGATGCGCACCTCCGCCTGTTCGCCGAGATACATCTCATCGGGGCAGTCGGTGCAGGTCAGCCAGATCCGGCGCTCCTCGTTCACCCGGTCGCTCTCGATTCCGATGCGGGCGGTGGTGCCGCGGAATTCCGCCTGCGGCTGCGAGCGCAGCCGGATGGTGCCGGGCTGGCCCAGCGCCAGCTGGCCGGCGCGCTCCTCGTCGACATAGGCCTGGATCCAGACCGTCTCCGGGGCGATCACGGTGAAGATCGGATCTCCCGCGCGGACCACCGCGCCGGCCTCGGCATGGCGCGCGACGATTACCGCGTCAAAGGGCGCGGCCAGCCGATGGCGGGCGAGAAGCACCTCCTCCTGGCGCAGGGCGGCGGCCGCGTCCACGCCCTGGGCGCGGATCACCGCCATGTCCGCCTCGGCGACCGCCAGATCGGCACGGGCCACCGCCTCGTCGCGCTCTGCCTCTTCGGCGCGCTGGATCGAGGCCACGTCGCGCTGCGCCAGGCTCTGCTGCCGCCGGTTCGCCGCTTCGCTCTGCGCCAGAACGCTGCGGGCACGCGCCACGCCGGCTTCGGCCCGCGCCAGGGTGGCGACATTGGCCTCGACCCCTGCGCGGGCGCGCGCGACCCGCGCCTCCTGCTCGGTCGGATCGAGGGTCGCGATTTCCTGCCCCCGGACCACCCGGTCCCCGGCATCGACGCCGAGCCCGATCAGCGCCGCCCCGACCTCGAAGCCCACCCGGCTGAGGATCCGCGCCTCGACCGAGCCGAGGCCGTAGATACGCAGCGCCACGTCGTGCTCGGGCTCGACCACGCTCACCGGCAGCGGCCGTTCGGTCAGAAACAGGGCGCCCGCGCCCAAAGCCAGAACCGCCGCCGCACCGTAGAGCCACAGGCGCCGCATGGCCTAATCCCCCTTCGCGGCCAGAAGCCGCAGCTGCACATCGAGGAGGCGCATCCCTTCCTTGATCAGGGAGAAGTCGCGCGCGCCGAGCGACCAGCGGATCGCCATCCCCTGCACCAGCGAGGTCATGAGCACGGCGGCATCGGCGGGGGCGAGATCGCGGCTCAGGTACCCCGCGTCCTGTCCGCGCACCAATTCGGCCACGATCAGCGCCTGAAACTTCATCAGCAGGCTCCGGAAGGCCGTGCGCAGATCCTCGTTGCCGACGTTAAGCTCGCGCGAGAACAGCAGCATCGGCAGCGCCGGCTTGGCCGCGATCTGCCCCAGTTGCGCCGCCACCAGCGCCCGGAGCCTCCCAATAGGATCGTCGGCCTCAGCCAGAGCGCGTTCCCAGGCAGCCGTCAGCTCCTCGGTCACATGGTCCGCCACGGCGAGCCACATCGCGGCCTTGGTCGGGAAATGCCGAAACAGCGCGGCCTGGGTGATGCCGACGGCCGAGGTCGCGGCACCCGTCGTAACCCGGTCCGGCCCGATCCGGTCCGCCAGTTCCAGCACCGTGGCGACGATTTCAGCCTTGCGCAGGTCTGCCGGCTTTCGCATGCCATACTACAAGTAAGTAAGTGATCACATCACTATGGTTCGAGAGGGATCTCTGTCAAGCCTGGCGACAATTCCTGCATTCCGGGATCCGCCTTCCCGCGGCACGTTCGGGACGCTCAGCCTGCGCGTGCGCCCATCTTTCTGCTGTAGGGCAAGCCTGCGGAAACGGGTGTCTCCGTCCTGGCCGCCGGCCGCGCATCAGCGCGCCGGATCGGATCACGCAGCAGCCGCAAACCGTTCAGCACCACCAGCACCGTGCCGCCCTCGTGGCCGACCACCGCGAGCGGCAGCGGCAGGTCGAAGAACAGCCCGCCGGTGACCAGCACCGCCATCGCCCCGATGGCGAAGGCGAGGTTCTGCCGGATGACCACCGCCGTCCGCCGCGCCAGCCGATGCGCCTCGGCGAGCCGCCCCATGTCCTCCGACAAGAGCGCGACATCGGCCGCCTGCAGCGCCACGTCCGACCCCGCGGCGCCCATGGCGATCCCGACATCGGCCCGGGCGAGCGCCGCCGCGTCGTTGACGCCGTCGCCGACGAAGGCGACCTTGCCGCCCGTCGCGAGCGCGCCGACCATCCGCACCTTGTCCTCGGGCAGCATGTCGGCGTGGATGTCTCCGGGCCCGAGCCCCAGCCCCTCGCCGATGCGCAGCGCGACGGGGCGCCGGTCGCCGGTCATCATCACGATCCGCCCGATCCCGCCTTCCCGCAGCGCCGCCAGCGCCGGCGCCGA